>CAZGLU010000103.1:2666-9287 GCA_964526095.1 uncultured Anaerolineaceae bacterium
GGCGTCAGCTTCTTCCTCAACGGCTACGCGTGGCTGGTTGCAGCGGCGGCGTTGGGCTGCTATCTGCTGGCGGAGCGCGCCCCCGACCTCACGCCGTCCAGTATCGCGCTGCACTTCGACGCGGATGGCCGCGCGGACGGCATCGCGTTCCTCTCCCGGCGCTTTGCGGCGCTCCCCACTGACCCGGCGGCGGACCACCCCGACGCGACGATCGTCCCGGACCGCGCCGCCTTGCGGGACCACCTGCGCCAGGCGATCGAGGCGCACATGGCGCCGTTGATCCCGGCCCTGCGCGCCCAGTCACCGCTGGGGACGCGCGCGCTGTGGGTCACCGTGGCGGATCGCTGCGCCGGGTTCCTGTACTGGATGCAGCATCTACACCCCGACCTGTTCTCCGCCGAGATGGTGCTGGCCGAGGTTCCGGCGCTGGTCCAGGCCCCCGGCTCCCCGCTGGCGAACCGGCTCACGTGCGTCACCGCCGCCCACACCCCGGACGGCTCGCCGCTGAGCCTGCGGCGCGGCGCGTGCTGCCTCAACTACCGGCGTCCCGACGGGAAGCTGTGTGAGAGCTGCCCGCTGAACCGCCCGCCTGCCGGTAATTGATCCACGCCGCCACGGCGCCCCCATCCCGCGCGGCGGACTGGCCCTGGCCGCGAACTGTGCTAGGATAGGCCGGGTGGACCTCAGGAGGGGGAGGCGGTCATGGTTGTGGAGATCGATCCGGGACGGTGGGCGGTGCGCATGGCCGACTCGACCATCGCGCGACACCCTGCCGTGCAGTCGGATCGCTGGGTGTACGAATGGGGCCTGATGCTCAAGGCGATCCTGGCGGTATGGGAGGAGACGCGCGACCCGGCCTACTTCGACTACGTGCGCACCAGCGTTGATCAACTGGTCGGCCCGGACGGGTCGATCCGCACCTACCGGCCCGACGAGTACAACCTGGACCACATCAACCCCGGTAAGGTGCTCTTTCCCCTGTACGCGATCACCGGCGACACGCGCTACGCGGCGGCGGCGGGCCACTTGTGCGCCCAACTGCGGGACCACCCGCGCACGACGTCCGGCGGCTTCTGGCACAAGCAGATCTATCCCCACCAGATGTGGCTCGACGGGATTTACATGGCCGCGCCGTTCCTGGCCGCCTACGCCGCGACGTTTGGCGAGACGGCGCTGTTCGATGACGTCGCCCACCAGATCACGCTGATCGAGTCCGCCACGCGCGACCCGGCGACCGGGCTGCTGTACCACGCCTGGGACGAGAGCCGCCAGCAGGCATGGGCGCACCCTGAAAGCGGCTGCTCGCCGCACTTCTGGGGGCGGGCGATGGGCTGGTTCGTCATGGCGCTGCCCGACGTGCTGGAGTTCTTCCCGGACGAGCACCCCGCGCGCCCCGTGCTGCTGGCCGTGCTGAACCGTACCGTGGCCGCCGTCGCGCAGGTGCAGGACGCGGCGACCGGGTTGTGGTTTCAGGTGCTCGACCAGCCGGGGCGGCCCGGCAACTACCTGGAGGCGTCGGCCTCGTGCATGTTCGTGTACGGCATGGCGAAGGGCGTGCGGCTCGGCTACCTGCCGCCGCGCTGGCTGGCGACCGTTCAGGCGGGTTACCAGGGCGTCGTCGAGCGGCTGGTGGAGGTGGACGAGGCGGGACAGGTGACGCTGAACCGGATCTGCGCCGTGGCCGGGCTGGGCGGCACCCCGTATCGGGACGGCTCCTACGAGTACTACATCAGCGAGCCGGTCGTCAGCAATGACTTCAAGGGCGTCGGGCCGTTCATCCTGGCCGGTGTTGAGTTGAAGCGCGTGCACGAGCGCGCCGTTGAGCGGAGCGAAAGCTGATGAGGGACGCGATCCACCTGGAAGGTCTGGAGATCTACGCGGATTCGGTGGTCGAGCACGGCGGCTCAACCTACTTTTTAGCGCGTGACGCCGGGCGGCGTGACAAGCTCCTGGGCGTACAGGGCGACGTGACGGGCTTCGAGGGCGCCCGCCACGCACCGGATGGGGCGCTGCTGTGCCCGCTGACCCCCGCCAACGCGCGAGCGCTGCGCGCGCGGCTGCCCTGGCTCAACCCGGCGCCGTTGGGCCTGGCGACTTCGGCGGGTTTTGGGGACCGGCTCGGCATTGCGACGCCGGGCCATGTCCGCGCGCTGGCCGGTACGGCGATCGCCCCGGTCTTCGCGCAGCAGTCTGTGCGGGAGAACGCGCGCACGGGGCGCACGCCACAGGCCGTGCTGGACGATGCGCTGTGGGGGGCCATGCAGGCGGGCTGGCGCGCGCCGTGGGGCGCGGACGCCGACCATCTCAAGACGCCGGATGCGGTCGAGCCGTTCGTCCGGGCGGGCTATTCCTTCTATACCGTCGATCCCAGCGACCACGTGGACAACGCGGCGCAGACGGACGCGCCGCCCCGTCTGGCGGAGAAGGTGGCCGCGCTGCCCTGGGACGCGCTCGATAGCTCGCTGGCCGACCTGCGCGCGCGGTTCCTCGGCTCGGATGTGGACCTCGGGACGCTGCGGCTGGCCTTCGACGAGGTGACGCTCTACCGCGCGGCGGCCAAGTACGGGCGGGCGGTGGCGCACGTCGCCCTGATGTTCCGCCACCTCGTCGGGCTGTTGGGCGACCGGCCGTTCGACTTCGAGGTGTCGGTGGACGAAACGGACACGCCGACCTCGATCCACGAGCACTATTACATCGCGGTCGAATTGCGCCGCCTGGGCGTGACGTGGGTCAGCCTCGCGCCGCGCTTCGTGGGGCGTTTCGAGAAGGGCGTGGACTTCATCGGGGACCTGGACGAGTTGGACGCTCAGCTTGCCGGGCACGCGGCGGTCATGCGCCACATCGGCGGCTACAAGCTCAGCCTGCATTCCGGCTCGGACAAGTTCGCCGTCTATCCCCTCATTGCCCGGCACACCGGCGGCCGTGTGCATCTCAAGACCGCCGGGACCAGCTACCTCGAGGCGCTGCGTGTGTGGGCCGCGTTGGACCCGGCCGCCTTCCGTGAGGTGTTGGACTTCGCGCGGGGCCGCTATGCGATCGACCGGGCCAGCTACCATGTCTCGGCTGTGCTGGAGCGCGTGCCCGCCGGGTCGGACGTGCGCGACGAGGCGCTGCCGGGGCTGCTCGACCAGTTCGATGCCCGGCAGGTGCTCCACGTGACGTTCGGCTCGGTGCTCGACCGCTACGGGGCGCAGTTGCAGGACGCCCTGCGCACCCACGAGGAGCGGTATTACGAAGCCCTGCACCGCCACTTCGAGCGGCATATCACGCCGTTCGCCGCCGGGACGTAAGTGGGAAATAGGACAATTTCACTACTGCGATCGCTTGCCAAGGACCGGTTTAGCGGCTAAACTGATTCGCAACATAATATCGCATGTGGCGCTGACCGGTGCCACGCTATCGGCCACGCTGTGGGGAAACAAAGTGGGCCGGATGCGTTTCGTTGACGGGCTGGGGAAAAGGGAGCGCAACTGCATCGACTGGCGACAGCGACGGGCTGTTGGCCGGTCAAGCCGACCACCTCCCTCGCTCCTGGGCATTTGCCTGAGCCTCACGTACACAAACTGCCACAAGTTGAAGCAGGGGGATGGCTTCATGAGCACGGCCGCATGGTATGTCCTTCAAAGCAAGCCGCACAAGGAAAATCAGGTTTATTCCTACCTCCGGTCTCAGGGCCACGAGGTATTCTACCCGACGCTGACCACACGATCCGCCAAACGGCCCGGCACGCGGGTCCGCCCCTACTTTCCGCGCTACATGTTCGTTCATGCCGACCTGGAGGAAGTTGGTATCTCGTGCCTGAAGTGGCTGCCCGGCGCGATCGGCATCGTGCAGTTTGACGGCGTCGCGGCCTCAGTGCCGGAGTCGTTCATCTATCACCTCAAGCGGCGCCTGGACGAGATCGAGGCGGCTGGCGGGCTGACCTTCGACGGCTTGAAGCCCGGTGACCCGATCCGTATCACAGCCGGGCCGTTCGCCGGTTACGAGGCCATCTTCGACTCGCGCCTGAGCGGGGAGGAGCGTGTGCTGGTCCTGTTCGAGATGCTGGGGCGCCTGGTGCGCGTGCAGCTCAGCGCGAGCGCCATCGAGAAGCGGCCCATGTGACCGTGTTCGTTCACCGCAATCCTTCACCTTAGTGATGAAGCTGCCGCTCGGCCCGATGCATGGGCCGGGCGGTTTTGATCTCCTGCCGCGCCCATGCCTCGGATCGTAATAGCTCCCCTTTGACTATTGTAGACGGATTTTCGGGTTGATCGGCCCACACTTGTATAAATTGCTCAGTTGAAGACTCATACAATTTCGTCCTACAATGCTGTTTAGCGGTCTTAAGAAGCCTTTGACCCGCGCAATTCACTCGACAAGGAGGTGATACCCCCCGGTTAATCGCCGGCGTTGCCGGCCCCTGCTGTGTACACACATCCTGCTCGTTGATAGAGGAGATAGAGGAGGCACACACCGCATGTCTAAGCGCCTGATTACTTATTTGCTCACCTTCGCCATCCTGGTAGTGGCCGTCGGCCCGCTGTCCGTCTTCGCCCAGGACGACTGTGACTTCGTCGGGGAAGTGGTTGTCGGCGTCATCGCCTCCCTGACCGGCGACCGGCCGAAGGTCGGCCAGAGCACGGTCGAGGCGGCCGAGATGGCGGCCAACGAGAAGAATGCAGCCTGTGGCGTGCAGATCGATGGGGAAAGCTATGAGGTCGTGATCCTCATCGAGGACAGCGAATCGAAAGCGGAGTCGGCAGTAGCGGCGGCGACGCGACTGATCGTTGACGAGCAGGTCCACGCGCTGATCGGACCGCAGGCCAGCGTCGAGGCCGTTCCGGCCGGGCAGGTTGCGAACGACCGCGAGACTCCCATGATCAGCCCGTGGTCCACCAACCCCGATACGACGTTCGATCGCCCGTGGGTGTTCCGCGCCGCCTTCCTCGACCCGTTCCAGGGGCCGGTGGTGGCGAACTTCGTCCAGTCGGAGTTCGGCGCGCAGTCAGCCGCCGTGCTGTATGACATCGCCAGCGACTACCCCAAGGGTCTGGCGGAGAACTTCCGCGATGCCGCCATCGAGAACGGGATTGAGATCGTCGGCTTCGAGAGCTTCACGACCGGCGACACCGACTTCTCCTCCCAGCTCACCAGCATCATTCAGCAGAACCCGGATGTACTTTTCACTCCCCAGTACTACAACGAGGTTCCGCTGATCGTGCAGCAGGCGCGCTCGCTCGGCTACGAGAACCCGATCGTCGGCAGCGATAGCTGGGGCACGCCGGACCTGATCGAGCTGTGCGGCGAGGACTGCGAGGGCCTGTACTTCAGCACGCACTACGCGCCGGACATCGCGACCGAGGTCGGTCAGGCGTTCATCACCGCGTACGAGGCGGAGTACGGTGCGAAGCCGGACGACGTGGCCGCGCTGACCTACGACGCGTTCCAACTGCTCTACCGCGCGATCGAGGATGCAGGCTCGCTGGAGCGGGCGGACATCCGCGACGCGCTGGCGCAGATCGCGCTTTTTGAGGGCGTCACGGGCGTCATGAGCTTTGACGAGCAGGGTGACCCGATCAAGTGCGCGGTGATCATCCAGATCAAAGACGGCGCGTTCACGTACTACGATCAGGCTTGCCCGGCCGGGTTCCCGCCGGAGGGTGAGGCGGGCGCTGCTGCGACCGAGGCACCAGCAGAGTAAGCTGGCGGCGAGCGCCTTGTCAGAGGCGCCCCGCAGCGCAGGTTGGAATGGGCGCACGTGCCGCCGAGGGCGTGCGCCCCGTTTTTCACGCTGGTGAATCGTGGAGAACACCTGATGACCTATTTCGTACAACAGCTTCTCAATGCGCTTCAACTTGGCAGCCTGTACGCCCTGATCGCCCTCGGTTACACGATGGTCTACGGCGTGCTGCTGCTGATCAACTTCGCTCACGGCGACATCTTCATGATCGGGGCGTTCCTCGGCGTCTTAGGCTCGATTACGCTGGGGCTGCCGTTCGTGCCCACGCTGCTGATTTCGATGATCCTCACCGGGCTGCTCGGCGTCACCGTCGAGCGCGTGGCCTACAAGCCGCTGCGCCACGCCTCGCGCCTGTCAGTGGTGATCACCGCGCTGGGCGTGGGCCTGCTGCTGGAGAACGGCATGCTTGCCCTCACCGGTGCGGACCCGCGCAGCTATCCGTCCGGCTTCGTGAGTTCAAGTGTCTATTCTGTGGGGGACGTGAGCATCAGTAGTGTCAAGCTGCTGATTATCGTGCTGGCCGTCGGGCTGTTTTTCGGCCTGTACACGATCGTGCAGCGTACCAAGTGGGGCATGGCGATGCGTGCCATCTCCTATGATAAGTTCGCCGTGCCGCTGATGGGGGTCTCGCAGGATCAGATCATCTCGCTGACCTTCTTCCTCGGCGCGAGCCTCGCCGCCGCTGGCGGGATCCTGTGGGGCGTCGCCTTCCCCGTGCTGAACCCGTATATGGGCATGCGCGTGGGCTGGAAGGCGTTTATCGCGGCGGTCGTCGGCGGCATCGGGGACATCCGTGGGGCGATGCTCGGCGGGATGCTGCTCGGCTTCATCGAGATCATGGTGCCGGCCTATGGACAGGACATCGGGATCTCCTCCACCTGGCGCGACCCGATCGCGTT
>CAZGLU010000104.1:0-9274 GCA_964526095.1 uncultured Anaerolineaceae bacterium
TTTTTAGAGCAGGCGTGTTTTTGGACTTCTTTCCAAGGCGTCAGGAGTATTGGCGTGGCGAAATCACGGAATGAACAATTGGTCGAGCGGCTACGTGACTTGCAGATCAGCTCGCCCGATGTCGAGGCCGCGGCGATTGTGAGCGTGGATGGCCTGAGCATCGCCTCCTCGCTGCCGGGGAACATCGAAGAGGACCGTGTCTCCGCGATGTCGGCGGCCATGCTCTCCCTGGGCGAGCGCATTGCGACGGAACTGGGGCGCGGTGTCCTGGAGCAGGTGTACGTCAAAGGCGAGCGCGGCTATGTCATCCTCAGCTCAATCGGTGAGGACGCCGTGCTGACCGTCCTGGCACGCGAGCAGGCTAAACTCGGCCTGATCTTCCTCGATATGTCCCGCGCGGTTAAGGAATTGGAGAAGCTCATCTAGCCCGCCCGCGAGCGGCCCGTGGGGGATCGCTCCACCGGGGCCGCCCGCGCTACCTGCCCTACGGACTGGCCCGCTTGGCCGCGTCGTCCTCGGCCAGCATGTGCATGAGTTCGGCGGTTTCCAGTCCGTCCACATACTCCGCGACCGCCTCCGCGAGATACTCCGGCAGGTCGGGGTGCAGCTTCTCGAAATTCGCCACGAAGTCCGGGTGCGTCCGGTACATCTCGCCCAACCCGCGCAGGATGTCCAGCGTCGGCTCGTAGAAGTAGCGGATGTTGTCGTGCCACCGCGCGAGGATCGCCTGTACTGCCTCGCTCTGCGGCGCTTGGCCTGCCTCGATCGCATCCACCAGTTCGCCGTAGATCTGCTCGCCCTCCTCACGGATCGCCGCGCGTTCGGCGGGGGTATAGCCGTTCCAGCGCTGGGTCGACTCCTCCACCTTCTCCGGGCCATATTCCAGGCGGATCACGTGCTCGTAGTGTTTCTGCTTCGCTTCGCTGAAGCCCGCGAAGAGTTGTTTCCGGTTCATGTCTGCTTCCCCTGTCAGATGCTTCATCGTGCTGTCGACCGTCCCGATCAACGTCTGCAAGCGTTCGATCTTGGCTTCGAGCATGGCGCGGTGCTCGCGCAGCGCGGCCACCAGGTCGAAGTCCGGACGGGTGACGATCTCCCGGATCTGCTTCAGTGACAGGCCCATCTCGCGGTAGAACAGGATCTGCTGAAGCCGCAGCAGGGCGTCGTCGTCGTAGTAACGATAGCCGTTCTGGCCGACTGTGGTCGGCGGCAGCAGGCCGATCTCGTCGTAGTAGTGCAGCGTGCGCACGCTGACGGCGGTCAGGTCGGAGAGTTGTTTGACGGTGTACAACGGCCCCTCCTTTCACACGCCATCTTAAACGATCACGTAACGTGAGAGTCAAGACCCGGCCCGTCACTAGTACCTGTGCGGCATTCATCTCGCCCCAATGGTTAAGATATAATAGAAGCGGCAGGCGGGGGCCAAGCCTATTTTGAGTTTTTCTATTGAGGAGCACCGGCCAGCTATGACGCCACAGCGCGACGTCCTGTTACTCATCGACGACGATCCTGAGGTCCGGGCGCACCTGCGAGATAACCTCTTTGACCCCGCTGCCTATCATGTGATCGAGGCCGCGGACGGCCCGGACGGCTTGCTCAAGCTGCACCAGGAGGCGCCGGACCTGATCCTGCTCGACCTGCACCTGACCGGGCTGTCGGGCCGGGATATGCTGGTCGCGTTGAAGGCGCAGGGCTATCGCGGCCCGTTGGTCGTGCTGGCGGACAGTGGCAGCGAGAAGGACATCGTCGAGGCGTTCCGGCTTGGGGCGACCGACTACCTCACCCGCCCGCTGCGGGAGGCTGAGGTTCTGGCGACGGTCGAGCGCGGGCTGGCGGATGTGCGTTTGCGCCGCCAGCACGCGACGATGGTAGCCCGCATCACCACCGCCGAAGGGCAGATCGAGGCGCGCGACGACGAGCTGGATCGCCTGTACCGCGTCGGCCAGTTGGCGGCGTCACTGCGCGACCAGGACGAACTCGCCGGGCACGTCCTCGACACGGCGCTGGCGCTGGGCCATGCCGATTATGCGTTGCTGCTGCTGCGCGACGACGCCAACAGCCGTTTGACGCTGGTCGCGGGCCGCAACATGGACCTGTCGCTTACGGACCGTGTCGGCCAGCCCATGCAGGACCCGCTGGCGGACCTGGTGATGACCTCCCGCGAACCCTTGACGATGGCGGGCGAGAGCCTGCGTCGTTTCGGCCTGCCGCGTGACGTGCGCGCGGTCGTGTACCTGCCGCTCGTCGTGCAGTCGAGCGCGATCGGCGTGCTGGCCGCCGGTAGCCGCACGAACGAGGACGCCTTTGACGGCCATCGCGTGCGGCTGTTAAGTGTGCTGGCGGACTATCTGGCGATCGGCGTGATCAACGCGCGCCTGTTCGCAATGGTGAAGGGGCGCACGCGCGCGCTGGAAACCGCCACGCGTGACTGGCAGGCTCGCTTTACCGAGCGCCAGCGCGAGTTACAGGCGGTGCGCTCGTCGTTGACCGTCGTCGAGGCGGAGCTAACCCGCCTCGCGCATGGCAAAGCCGGGCACCTGCCCCCACGCGCACAGGAACGCCTGCTGGACCTCAGCCAGCAGGTGAAGCAGCTTCTGGTGACCCTATCCCACGTGAGCCAGTTGCCACAGTAATCGCGTCCCGGATCCGGGCGCGCCAACCCGTGTAGTGTTGAAGATGGAGTGAGTCGATTTTGGCCGGTGAACGTATTTTGTTAGTCGATGACGCGGTCGAGGTGCGCCAGTTCCTGGCGGATTCGGTGCTGCGAGCTGAGGGGTATGACGTGTTGACCGCCGCCGATGGCGTGGAGGGTTACACGCTGGCCCGCGACCTGCGGCCTGACCTCATCATCGCGGATTACCTGATGCCGGGCTGGACCGGCCTGGAGATGCTCGCCGCGCTGCATGAGGACAACATCAAGCCGCCGTTCATCCTGATCACCGCCGAAGGCTCGGAGGAGCTGGCGGTCAAGGCGCTGCGCCTCGGCGTGAGCGACTACCTGATCAAACCGTTCGACACGGACGACCTGCTGAACGCCATGCAGCGTGTGCTGCGCGAGCACTGGACGCGCCAGATCACGCAGCACATCCCGACCCAACTGCTGGAGGCGAACCTCCAGCTTGAGCGCCGCCTGCACGAGTTGGACACCCTGGTGCAGATCGGCAAGCGCGTCACCGCCATGCTTGACCTTCAGGCCGTGCTCCAGGAGGTCGTCCGGGCGGCGGTGCGGCTGGCGGAGGCCGAGCGCGGCAACCTGCTGCTGGTGGACGAGGCGTCCGGCGAGTTGTACCTCTATGCCTCCACGGAGGCGATCAAGAACGGCGATAAATCGTTCCGCCTGCCCGTCGCGGACAGCCTGGCGGGCCAGGTCGTGCAGACCGGGGAGCCGGTCGTGATCACCGGCGAGGAACAGCACAAGATCAAGACGCACTACCTCGTGCGCGACGTGGCCTATGTGCCGTTGAGCCTGCAATCGAAGGTGATCGGCGTGCTGGAAGTCTCCAATCACGAGATCAGCCACGCCTTCGAGCCGCACACGCTGCAACTGCTGCGCGTCATGGCCGACTTCTCGGCGGTCGCCATCGAGAACGCCCGCCTGTACGCCGCCATGCAGCACGAGCGCGATACGCTGGACGCCGTCCTGCACGACACGGAGGACGTGATCCTCGTGGTGGACCCGCAGGACAAGGTCTTGCTCTGCAACCCGGCTGCGCGGCAGGCGTTTGGCGTCGAAGGGGCGGTGATCGGCAAGCCGCTGAGCGAGGTGATCACCCACAGCGCCGTGCTCGAATTGTTCAACAAGGATGTGGTGGCCCGCCGCAGCCTAAGCAGCGAGATCGAGCTGGGCGACGGGGAGCGTTACCTCAACGCGCAGTTGACCCGCATCGAGCGCGTGGGCAAGGTCGCCGTGATGCAGGACATCACCCACCTCAAGGAACTGGACCGCATCAAGAGCGACTTCGTCACCGCCGTCTCACACGACCTGCGCTCGCCGCTCACCGCGATCCTCGGCTACGTCGAGTTGATCGCGCGCACGGGCACGCTGAATGAGATGCAGCAGGAGTTCGTGGCGCGCATCAACTCCAGCGTGCAGTCGATCACCGGGCTGATCTCCGACCTGCTGGAACTGGGCAAGATCGAGGCCGGGTTCGACAAGGACCGCGAGCCGGCGTACCTGGACGAGATCGTGCGTGGCGCGGTCGAGGGGCAGCGTCACCAGTGGGAGGGCAAGCGCCACACCGTCGCGCTATCCATCCCGGCGGACCTGCCGCCCGTCCTCGGTTACCCGCAGCGGCTGACGCAGCTCACCAACAACCTGATCGAGAACGCGATCAAATACACGCCGGAGCAGGGGCAGATCGGCGTGTCGGTCGAGTTGAACGGCGATTTCCTGGTGCTGCGCGTGTCCGACACGGGCATCGGCATCCCCAAGAAGGACCAACCCTACATCTTCGACAAGTTCTATCGCACCGATCAGGCGATCGATCACTACGCGGGCACCGGCCTGGGGCTGTCGATCGTGAAGGGCATCGTGGAGCAGCATGCGGGGCGTATCTGGGTGGACAGCAAACCGGGCGTGGGCAGCACGTTCACCGTCATGCTACCGGCCTGTGTGAATGGCCGCTGTGCGGACGACAAGGACGCACCGAAGACGGCGCAGGTGCCGCAGCAAGCCAGGGGTTGAGGACGCGGGACGTGCCCCGCACAGGAAGATCAAAAGGCCGCCCTTCTGAGGGCGGCCTTTGTGTTACTGTGTTACGTTCGGTGACCGGGCGGGTTATTCCTCAGCCGCGAACGACGCCTGGATCTCGTTGGCCGTCTGGGTCAACTGGGTGAGCGCCGTTTGCACGTCGCCACCGCCCGCCAGCAGTTGGTCGAAGGTCGCCTGCACCTCATCGCGCACGGCGTCGTAGCTCGCGATCTGCGGCTCAACCTTCGTCTCGCCCTGGATCAACTGCCACGAGTCCTCGTACTGCGGCAGGTCCTCGAACAGCTCCTGCATGTTCTCGGCGGTCGAGAAGCGCACCGGGTAGTAGTTGCTGACCGCGGCCCACTCCGCCTGCTGCTCCGGCTCGGTCATCCAGCGCACGAACAGCCAGGCCGCCAGTTCCTGCTCGGGGGTCGTCTTCGGGATGCTCACGCTCGCGCCGTAGACGTTCTGCACCGGCACATCGGCGTAGGGGATGAAGCCCACGTGCCACTCGAACGGCTCGGCGAAGGCGCCCTCGATGGCTGCCTTGACAAACGGCAGGCCGGAGGTCGAGCCGATGTAGAACACTGCGCGGCCGGCCGTGAAGTTATTCTGGTCGCCGTACTGCTCCGCAACGAGCGTCGCGCAGCCATCGTTGTACAGGTCCACCATGAACTGCACGAATTCGACCGTAGCCGGGCTGGCGAAGTCGAACTGCCCATCACGCCACAGATCACCGCCGTTGGCGAAGGTGCCCGCCGCGATGAAGGAGGCATCGGTCGGGATGGTGAAACCGATCGTGTCGGTCCCCTCGTAGCCGCTCCAGCCCTGCTCGGTGAACGCACACGCCATCTCACGGAACGCATCCCAACTGGTGGGCGGGCCATCGTAGCCCAGTTCCTGGAGGGCGGTCAGGTTGTAGTACAGCGCCTCGGTCGAACGGTTGGGGGGGAAGCCGATACGCACCGACCCGTCCGGGGTGTAGTCCTGATTGAAGAAGCCGGGCACGAAGTCCGCCACCTCAGCCTCGTTCAGGCCCCACTGCGGGTCGTTCACGAAGATGTCCATGTCTTCCGTCAGGCCACCGGCCAGGTAGTATGCCGCCGCGTTGTTCTGGTAGGCCACGACGAGGCTCGGCACGTCGCCGGTGGGGATGGCGGCGATCATCTTCTGGTAGATCTCGCCATAGCCGCCCTGGTTCGAGGCTTCGACGGTGATGCCCCACGGGTTGTTGGCGTTGAATTCCTCTACAATGCGGATCAGATATTCCTCACGCAGGCCGCCGTGTTGGTGCCAGTAGGTCACCGTCTGCCCGCTAGGATCAACGCCCGCCAGCGGGCCTTCGCTGGCCGGCTCCGTCGGCAGGTCAAACGTTTTGACGAAGCCACTATCATCTTGTGCGCTGACCACGAAGACCGGCAGCGCAAGCGCGAGCGCCAGCACTACTGCCACGAACACATTCAATTTTCGCATTGGGGTTCCTCCTTGGAAGGACGGTTAAAAAAGTGCTGTGTGCGGGACCAGATAGAGACTACTACATCCGGGTGAAGCGCCCGGTAAATCAGGGTAAAGAGTTGAGCATGAACGGGTTAAGCGTTCTTAAATGATCTTACCTCGCTACTGGAGGGTGAGGCAAGCGATGCGGGCAGTTGGGTCGGGAAGCGGGACGGCCCACCGCCCCGCCGGGCGAGCCGATCCCCGTGCTTTGCGCTGCCCGGTGTGGTATCCTAGCCCTGCGCAGTCCATCCAGCGAAAGGAGGCGTGAGCGTGGACTTCTTAAAGCGGCTGTTCGGCGGCGGACGGTCCGGCGAGGGGGACCAGGACGGGCTGTATTTTTACGTCCGGTCCAAACAGACGGGCGAGGTAATCCGCGTGCGGCTGCACCGTTATAATGACCTCTCACAGTCCGACGACATGCAGGGATACTACGCGCATAAGACTATCGTGGGCAGCAAGAGCTTCGACCGGATCGAGGCGGATTTCCGGTTCGACAAGGGGCGCAGACTGGTCGATGCGGACCTGGTGGGCGGCGAATTGGTCGAGCGCGAGGACTACGAGGCATATCTGGCCGAGCAGGCGGCCGCATCGGGAGGGGCGGCGTCGTGACGCGAGCAGCGCCCACCCCCTCCCACACCTGTCTGCTGCTCGACGTGGACGGCGTGCTGGTGCACGCTATCGGCTACAGAGCCGCGTTGCAGGCCACCATCAACTATTTCGCGGCGCGTATGGGCCTGCCGGAGATGGCTCCCGACGAGGACGAGATCGCGCTGTTCGAGGCGTGTGGCATCAGCAACGAGTGGGATTCCGGCGCGATGTGCCTCAGTGCGCTCCTGGCTTCCGCCCTGACGGCGCATCCCCACCTGCGCCGCGATACGGTGGACGAAACGCTGGCGGCCATCGGCCAGGCCGGGATCGCGCTCGAACGCCCGGACTTCATCACACTCGCCCGCGCGGTCAGCGAGCGTCGTGCTGACGGCCTGCACCCGTCGGCCATCTACCTCAGCATGTTGGGCGAGCAGCTTTCGCCCGATAGCCTGCCGCTGTTCTCGGCCATGCTGAACGACGTCTACGACATCAACACCCCCACCACGCAGGTGTTCCAGACGCACACCCTCGGCAGCGCCCGCTTCGCCGAAGCGTACGGGCGTCCCGCGCCCCTGGAAAGCCCCAGCTACCTGATCGAGCACGACGTCCCGCTGCTGTCCGACGCCATGCGGGCGCGCCTGCTGGACTGGCACGCGCAGCCGGGGCACGGGGCGGTCGTGTTCACCGCGCGGCCAACGCTCCCGCCCGCCGACCTGCCGGAGCGCACGACGCACGGCGAGGCGCCGGAGGGCGAGCTGGCGATGGAGTTGTTGGGGCTGGACGGCAAGCTGATCCTGATCGGGCAGGGGCGCATCAACTGGCTGGCGCGGCAGTACGGGCGCAGCGGGAGCGCGTACGTCAAGCCGTCCCCGGTGCAGGCGCTGGCCGCCATCGGGGCGGCGGCGACCGGCGAGGAAAGCGCGGCGCTGTGCGCGGCGGCGGAACTGGTCGAGCGTGGCGCGCTCACGGGGCCGCTGGCGGCGCTGCGTGAGGGATCGACGCGCGTGATCGTGTTCGAGGACACGATCAACGGCGTCCGTGCGACCCGGCAGGCGGTCGACCGCCTGCGCGCGGCGGGCCTCGACGCGACGTGTGAGGCGGTCGGCGTATCGCCGCACCCGGATAAGCGCGCGGCGCTGGCCGAGGTCGCGGACCACGTCGTGGACGACGTCAATGCCGGGCTGGCGCTGCTGCTGGATGCCTGACGGCACTCACCGGCGCACGCCCTCCCCTCGAACTGTTGACGGTTAACTCATCGTATCGGCTGTGCGGGGCGTTCGGGCGGCGCCGGGCCTCAAGGATCGGCGCGTCCCTGGTGCCCCTGGCATGGTGCCAGAGTAGAGGCGGTCCTCCCAGGAGCAGGGGGTGATCGATCAGGCGCCCTGGTCGCGGGGCCGCAGCGTGACTTCCTGCTGGACCTCGACGCCGGGGAACAGGTCTTCGGCGTCTTCGGGGGCGTAGCGGCGGACCATGTCGGCGGTGAGGGCGTTCGCGGCGCAGATCTCGCCGTACAGGTCGGCGCTGCGTCGCTTCGTGCGGACCTGCGTCTCCGGGTCGCAGGCGTACAGGCCGAAGCGGAAGTACGGGTCGTAGCCCTCGGCCCACTCGAAGTTATCGACCAGCGTCCACGCGAAGTAGCCGCGCACGGGGTAGTTGTGCATGATCGCGCGCCACACGCTGCGCAGGCTGCGGATCAGGTGGACCGGGCGCAGCGCGTCGTCGGGGTCGGGCACGCCGTTCTCGGTCACGTACAGCGGCTTGCCGGTCGTGACGCACAGCCACTTGATGTGCTCGAACAGGCCCTCCGGCCAGATCTCGCCCACGTCGCCCGGCCCAGGGATGCCGGTGCGCGGCTTGGACTGGTGCAGGAACAACTGCCCTGGGCGCAGCAGGTGGTAGCCCACGCTGTAGCGGTAGTAGTAGTTCAGCCCGATCCAGTCGAGCGTCCCGGCGGCCTGGGGCACGGCCACGCTGCGCAGCGGCAGGCGCAGCGTCCCGGTCACGAGCGCCTCGACGAAGGCGCGGTTGAAGAAGTGCCGGATCGTGCGCAGGGCGGAGGCGTTCAGCGCGGCGGGGAAGGGGGCGCTCAGGCTGATCATGTGCTTGGCGAGGCCCACCTCCGCCTGGGGAAACAGCTCCTTGATGCCGTAGAAGGCGGCGGCGTGGGCGCGCAGCAAGTTCTCGGCCACGCGGTAGGTCGCGGCGAGATTGCGCTGCCCCGGCGGGAACTTGCCCTGCAAATAGCCGAGCGTCGCGAGGACCATCGGCTCGTTGATCGTGCACCACAGCGTCACGTAGTCGCCCAGGGCATCGGCCACCACACGCGCGTACTGCGCGAACCGCTCGACGGTGCGCGGGTTGCGCCAGCCGCCGCTCTCGGCCAGCCACAGCGGGTCGGTGAAGTGGTGGAGCGTGACCATCGGCTCCAGGCCGCGCCTGCGCAGAGATCGGAAGAGCGTCGTGGAGGGAAAGAGTGTAGGAGAGGGGGGTGTGGGGGGG
>CAZGLU010000105.1:0-9238 GCA_964526095.1 uncultured Anaerolineaceae bacterium
AAGTACGGGTGGAGCAGCGGCGGGTTGGCGACGAACTCCAATTGCACCGCCGCCCCGGTGGTGATGGCGCTCGCCCCGCTGCGGCGTTTCGGCGTCGAGGCGGTGCAGGTCGTGAGTATGCAGTCGATCAGCGGCGCGGGCTATCCCGGCGTCCCGGCGTTGGACATCACCGAGAACGTGATCCCCTACATCGGCGGCGAGGAGAGCAAGGTCGAGAGCGAGCCGCGCAAAATGCTAGGGACATTTCAGGACGGCGCGATCGCGTGGCTGGACTGTACCATGAGCGCCACCTGCACGCGCGTCCCGGTGATCGACGGGCATCTGGTGGTGGTTTCCGTGCGCTTTGCGGAGGACGTGACCGAGGCGCAGATCCGCGAGGCGTGGGATGCCTTTCGTGGGCCGGAGCCGGTCCCCGGCCTGCCTTCGGCGCCCGCGCGGCCCGTGGAGTACCGCGAGGAAGCCGACCGGCCGCAGCCCCGCCGTGACCGTGATGCGGGCGGTGGCATGGCGACCGTCGTCGGGCGGCTGCGTCCGGACCCGGTGATCGGCGGCTGGAAGTTCGTCGCGATGGCGCACAACACGGTCCGGGGGGCGGCAGGCTGCTCGATCCTCAACGCGGAGCTGCTGGCGGAAAACGGCTACGTGTAGAGCAGGTCCAGCCACGCCGGGCGGCCCACGACGTCCCACAGGTGGGGCAGCGCCGATGGCGCCACGCGGAACAGGTGCGCAGGGCAGCGGCAGTCTGACGCGCCGAAACGGGGGACCGGCACAACCGTGCCCGGCCCCGCGCCGAGCGCCGCCGCCCATTGACATTCGAGGCGGTGCGGCCCCTCGTGCCACCACAGCGCCGTGACGGGCGCGGCGGTGGTCAGCCCGTCGATGTGCCAGTGCGGCCGCTTGTTGCGGCGCAGGTGCCGGTCGATGCGCGCCGCCAATCCGCCGGGTCCCAGGGCGCTGCCTGTGTAGGCGTACAGCCCCGGTTCCAGCGCCGCCGTGCCGCGCCGCCCGACCGAGATCGCGCACGGGTTATCGAGGCGCACAAACAGGACGTACGTGCCGGGTTGGCGTGGAAGGTCGAGCATCGAACGTGGTCCTTATGGGCATGTGGCATAGGCATGTATGGCGTCGCGCGAAGTGGTTGCAGCCCCCCGCTCGCGTGGTATGATCTGAATCAGAGTGATGAAGTGTCGGTTGTCTCGCAGTTCTATGATAATCGGCCTTGGCGAAGCCTGCCGCGATGCGCGATCATCACGCAGGATGATCGCGCATAAACTTTCACCCAACGTGCTACCATAAACCATAAGCAAGAGAAAGAGAGTTTCATCATGACGACAGCCGCAGTTACCAAGATCGAGGAGCTGCTCGGCGACGAGGCCGAGTACCTGCTCGGCCATACTTGCCAGACGATCTCCAAGGATCAGATCTACATCCCCGGCCCGAACTTCGTGGACGACATTTTCATCGGTTCGGACCGCCCGACGCCCGTGCTGCGTAGCTTGCAGCAGATGTTCAACCACGGCCGCCTGGCCGGGACCGGCTACCTGTCGATCCTACCGGTGGACCAGGGCATCGAGCACACGGCGGGCGCGTCGTTCGCCCCGAATCCGGCTTACTTCGACCCGGAGAAGATCGTTGAGCTGGCGATCGAGGGCGGCTGCAACGCCGTCGCCTCGACGCTCGGCGTGCTGGGCGCCGTTGCGCGCAAGTACGCGCACCGCATCCCGTTCATCCTCAAGTTCAACCACAACGAGCTGCTGACATACCCGAACAAGTACGACCAGGTCTTCTTCGCCAACATCAAGCAGGCGTTCGACATGGGCGCGGTCGCGGTTGGCGCGACGATCTACTTCGGCTCGGCGGAGTCCAGCCGCCAGATCACCGAGGTTAGCGAAGCCTTCAAGATCGCGCACGACATGGGCATGGCGACGATCCTGTGGTGCTACACGCGCAACAGCGCCTTCAAGGCCAATGGCGTGGACTACCACACGGCGACCGACCTGAGCAGCCAGGCGATCCACCTCGGCGCGACGATCGAGGCCGACATCGTCAAGCAGAAGCTGCCGGAGACGAACAAGGGCGGCTTCAAGGATCTGAAGTTCGGCAAGTACAACGAGAAGATGTACACCGAACTCAGCTCGGATCACCCGATCGACATGACCCGCTTCCAGGTCGCCAACGCCTACATGGGCCGCGTTGGCCTGATCAACAGCGGCGGGCCTTCGGGCAAGGACGACCTGGTGCAGGCGGTCCGCACCGCCGTCATCAACAAGCGCGCGGGCGGCATGGGCCTGATCAGCGGGCGCAAGGCGTTCCAGCGCCCGATGAACGAAGGCGTCGAGATCCTGAACGCCATTCAGGACGTTTACCTCAGCCCGGACGTGACCATCGCGTAAGCACCGCTTCGCGCGGCTGCTGAGTTTTCGCCGAGTACACAGAGGCAGCACACCCGCTGCCTCTGTTTGTTGAAGGGACAGATGGCGGTGACAGGCAAATTCTCCGTGGATCTCTCCGGGCGCGTGGCGCTCGTGACCGGGGCAGGGGAAGGCATCGGGGAGGCGGTCGCCCTGGCGCTCGGCCGGGCGGGGGCGTCCGTCTGCGCGAACGACGTCAACCCGGATCGTGTCGAACGTGTGGCCGAGGCCGTGCGCGCGGGCGGCGGGCAGGCGATGACCTGGGTCGGGGATGTGTCCAACCGCTTCCAGGTCGCGGCGATGATCGAGGCGCTGCGGGACGCGTTCGGCGGGCTGCACATCGTGGTCAACGCGGCGGGCGTGGAGAAGCGCGCGCCGTTCCTGATGCTCGACGAATACGACTGGCGGCGCGTGTTGGAGATCAACCTCACGGCGGCCTTCTTCTGCACACAGCTCGCCGGGCGCGTCATGGCGGACGAGGGCGGCGGCGTGATCGTCAACGTCGCCAGCACAGCCGGGTACGTGCGGCCCCGCCCCGACAGCGCCCCGTATGTCGCCAGCAAGGCCGGGCTGATCGGGCTGACGCGCGAGGCGGCGCGTGACCTGGCGGCGCGTAACGTGCGGGTGAACGCGGTCTGCCCGGCGAACATCGAGGTGGAGGCGGTGCCGCTCGACGCGGCGCGCGTGCCGCAGGGCCGCGCCGGGACGCCGGACGAGGTCGCGGCGGTGGTGCTGTTCCTATGCTCCGAGGCCGCGTCGTACATCACGGGGCAGGCGATCGTGGTGGACGGTGGAGAGAGCATGGTGTAGCGGCGGCCGGTTGTCTGTGATTGTGTGTGGTGCGGGGGTCTTGTAGAATACCCCTGGCAGCGGCCCTGGGCCGTGCTGCCGTTCCGGTGGAAGAGGCAAGGGATTCGCCATGTCGCGTGGGCAGCTCAAGATCCTGGTGGATGACCGCGTGCGGCTGCTGTCGGCGGCGCTGGCTGCGACGCGCTGGCCAGCGGACGAACAGGCCGTGCACCGTCACCGGCCGCACGCACACGCCCGGCAGACCGCCGAGCGGATGCAGCCCTACGCCGATCACCCGGCGGTGCGCGCGCTCCAGAGCTACCTGGACCAGGGCGTGGCGCTGCATGACCTGTACGGCTACGCGCTCAGCCTCTCCTGGCCGCACCTGGAGCCGTCGCTGCCCTATCCCCTGGAGTTCGACGGGTGGAACGTTGCGCTGGCCGATCTGATGCTGAGCGCCGACCTACCGGCGTGGTGGCGCGAGAGCGAGGAGCCGTGGCACGCCGCCTGCGCGCAGGCTGAGGCAGCCATCGGACGCACGGACATGGCCGAGCTGCTGGTCGCGTTCTGCGGGACCGCACCGGAACACCTCTACTTTGTGCCGAATATCTCGTACCCCAGTGAGAAGCAGATCGGGGCGCTGGTTGGTGACGCGCTGACGTGCATCGTGCCGCCGCCGGTGGCATGGGGCGACAACGAGCCGTGGCCGTTTGACGACGACGTGGCCTACGTGCTGCGCTGTGCCTTCGCGGAGTATGCGCGGGTGCTGATGTCCGACGCGCTGCTGGCGGCGGAGAACGAAGCAAGCGCCCCGCTGTTGTGGGACGAAAACCTGCTGCGGATCTTCGTCGCGGGGGCGGTCGCGGTGTTCCTGGAGCAGGCAATCAGCCCGCGCGAGGCGGGCGCGTACGTCCTGATGGAGCGCCGCGTGAACGGGCTGGACGCGCTGCCGGAGACGGTCGAGATGCTGAAGGCGTTCCTGGCCGGGCGTCGTGCAGGGCACTACCGCCATTTCCTGGACTACCTGCCGCGTTTCTCCGCGTTTGTCGAGGGCACGGCAGGCATTGTTGGGTCGTCACGCGCGGACTAGGCGCGGGAGAGGGGGCGCAATGGCATACGAGTATATCCTGGTCGAGCAACCGGCGGAGGGCGTCGGGCTGGTGCGCTTGAACCGGCCCCGCACGCTGAACGCGCTCAGCGGCCCGTTGATGGACGAGCTGATGGGTGCGCTGGCCGAAATGGACCGGGACCCGGCGTACCGCTGCCTGATCATCACGGGGAACGAGCGCGCGTTCGCCGCTGGGGCGGACATCTCCGAGATGGCGCAGGCGACCCCGGCTGAGATGATGGCGCTCGGCTTCATCGACCGTTGGGAGCGCCTGCGAGCGATCCGCAAGCCGGTGATCGCGGCGGTCAGCGGTTTCGCGCTGGGCGGCGGCTGCGAGCTGGCGCTGGCCTGCGATCTGATCGTGGCCTCCGACACGGCGGTTTTCGGCCAGCCGGAGATCAACCTGGGCGTCATCCCCGGCGCGGGCGGGACGCAGCGGCTGGCGCGCACCATCGGCAAGGCGCTGACGATGGAGATGGTGCTGAACGACCGGCGGCTGACGGCGGCGGAGGCGGAACGCTTCGGGCTGGTCAACCGCGTGGTGCCCGTCGCGGAGTACCTCGACGCGGCGATCCAGCTTGCGGCGGAAATCGCGGCGCGGGCGCCGGTGGCGGCCCAGCTTGCGAAGGATGCGGTCAACATGGCGCTCGAAACGTCGCTGTCGGCGGGGCTGGCTTACGAGCGCAACCTCTTTTACGCGCTGTTCTCGACCGACGACCAGAAGGAAGGCATGGCGGCCTTTCTGGAGAAGCGCAAACCGGCCTGGCGCGGCAGCTAGCGCCGCGCGGACGGCGGGCCTTCGGCCATTGGGGGAATACGATGAACCAAGCGGACCTGGTGCAGCGCCTGGACGAAGCGTTCAGCGTTGCGGCATACGACGAGCGGGATCTGTGGCACGCTGTGCTCTCGCCAGCCGACCGGTTGGTATACGAAGCGGCGGCGGAGCCGGAGTTCATCAACGGCACCTGGAATGGGCTGATGCTGAACAATACCGCCGAGATCGACCGCGTTTACCTGCTGGTTTTCCCGGACGAGCAGGCGCTCGACGTGGTGCTCGCCTCTGAACTGGAGCGCGGCGCGCCAGGTGCGTTGATCTTCGCGCATCACCCCGCCGACCTGGACGAAACCGGCGTGGGCTTCAAGCCCATTCACGAGGCGCAGCTTGAGGCGCTGCGGGAGCACGCGATCAGCTACTCCTTCTGCCACGCTCCGCTGGACTGTCACGCCGAGGTCAGCACGGTGGCCGCACTGGCGAAGGCCCTTAAGGTGTACGAGCCGGTGCCGTTCGGGCCGCACCGCGCCGGGCTGGAAGGGCTGTATGGCCGCGTGCGCGACCAGACCTTCGCGTCTATGGCGGAGATGGCGGCGCGCGTCACGGAGCTACCCATCCTGCGCTATAACCAGGTGCGGTTCAACGGACAGCCCGTCGAGCGGGTCGCCGTGATCCCTGGCGGGGGGGATGACCCGGCCCAACTACGGCTCGCCCGCGACCTGGGTTGTGATACGTTCATCACGGGAAGCTGGTGGCCGCTGGGGACCACCGAATATGCTGCCGAGCGCCGGAGGGTCCTGAGCGAGGTGATCCCGTCGCTGGAGATGAACCTGATCGGGACGTCCCATTATGCCAGCGAGATGGTGGTGATGCGCGACCTGCTGCCGGGTTGGTTCCGCAACGCCGGGATTGAGGCGCGGCTGGTGCGGCAAACCGATCCCTGGCGCTAGGGGCTGGCGCTCGCAGCGGCGTCCAGTGCCAGCATCCGGTAGCCGTCGACCGTCACCACGGACAGGTACCCGCTGTTGAACGTCACCTGCTCGTCGGGACCGGCCTCCAGCCAGCGCGCCCCCGGCAGGCGCTCGCTCCCGCCGTCGTACAGGGCGAGCTGACCCACGAGATGCCCGTCCTCCATCGAGAACGCAAGAAGCTGCCCATCGGCGGTCAGCGCGTAGAGCGCCGCGCCGCCCCCGACGGCCAGCCGTGGCGGTTGGGCGTGACGGCCCGGCATGTAGGCGACCCATAACAGGTTGCCCGCCGCGTCATAAGCGTACAGCGTGCGGCCGATGCCGGGATAAATGGCGAAAGTGGCCGCCGGGTCCCGTATGATCCGGGCTGATGCCGTGATGTCGTAGCCTGTGTCGAAGAGGGGGAGCAGGGCCGGGGCACGGTCGATCCGGGCGACGACGGTGCCCGTCAGGACCAGGAACTCGCCGTTCGATTCCGGGGCCAGGGCGACCGGCTGCGGGAACGCCTGGCGAAACAGCGTGGCCCCGGTCGCATCGAACACCAACAGGTCATGTCCGGTGGTCGTCACGGCCAGCCGGTCGGCGCTGACCGCCCATGCCGCGATGGGGTCCGGCAGCGGCTCGGACGACCACAGGGGCTGTCCCTCCGGCGTGTATGCGCTCAGGACGTTGTCCGCCCCGGCGAAGACCACCGCGTTGCCCATATGCAGCGGCGGCAGCGCCATACGTCCCGGAAAGGACCACAGGGCGCTGATGCTGCCGTGGTTAAGGACGATGACCTGGTTGCCGGTGTTGGTGGCGAGGATACGCCCGTCTGACAGGTGCAGCAGGCCGGTGAGCATCGTCAGCGTGTCGAACTGCCACAGCGGCGTGCCGTCCGCGGCCAGCCCGCTGAGGCGCTTGCCCTGCGCGGCGACGTAGCTTCCATCCGGCAGGCGCAGCAGGGGCAGGGTAGGCCGCTCCGTCAGCGAGAAGTGGGAGACGTAGGCCGGGTCGATCCAGACGCGGGCGAGGTAGGTGAAATCGATGGGGTGGAACCAGCTCAACGCCAGCGGGTTGGTGCTGGTGTAGCCCGGCCCGCCCTCGTGCCGGTAGCGCACGCGGACCTCGTAGTGCAGATGCACGGCGCTGAGCGACGGATCGCCCACCGCGCCGATGATCTCGCCGCGCCTCACGCACGACCCCATCGGCGGGAAGGTGTGGCCGTGCAGCTCCTCCATGTGGCCGTAGACCGTGCTGACCTGCGTCCCGCCGGGGAAGGTGTGTTGGATGACCACCACGCCCTTCTCTGTGTCCCAGCCTTCGACGTCACTGAACGTCACGCGCCCCGTCGCGGCAGCGCGGACGGGGTAGCCGAGCTGCCCGAAGGCGAGGTCGATCCCTGTGTGCAGCCCATTGAATCGCTGGCGGTAGACGGCGAAATCCGTCTTTTCCGTGTCCAGGTCGGGGATCGGGAAGTCAAAGCCATCGACGTAGCCGCACGGGGCGGGGTCCATTTGCGCGGGCAGGACAGTGGGAGGCGCGTACAGCGTGGCAGCGCTCACGGCGAGGGTGGCGAGCAGGGCAAAGCATCTCCGCATCGTCACAACATCCGGTTTCGTTACAACACAACACGGACCGTTCGGCTGCCATTCTACAGCCTGGGCAGGCTTTCCGCTAAACGAGGGGGCCGGCGGGGCAGCGCTAGCCCTTAAGGCCGGTCGTGGCGATGCCCTCCGTGAACTGGCGCTGCGCGAACAGGTACAGCAGCAGCACGGGGATCAGCGTGATGACCGAGCCGGCCATCATCAGGTTCAGGTTCGCGCCGGACTCGGTAGTGAAGGCGTAGAGACCATAGGAAATAGGCCGCCAGCGGCCGGTGAACGTCACCAGCAGCGGCCATTCGAGCGCGTTCCAGGTGCCGATGAAGGTGAACAGGATCGTGGTTACGATGGCCGCACGCGAGAGCGGCACCACGATCTGGACCAGGAAGCGCAGGTGTCCCGCCCCGTCGATGCGGGCCGCGTCCCACAACTCGTCGGGGATCTGAAGGAAGAACTGGCGCAACAGGAAGATGCTGAACGTGCTGGCGAGGAACGGGAAGACCAACGCGGGCCAGTTGTCCATCCACGGCCACGTCAGCGGGCCGTCCACGGTGAGCGCGTCGCCCAGGCCGAGCACATTCTCCAGGCCCAGGGCGTCTACGACGTCGTACAGCGGCCCGGCGATCGCCTCCCGCGCGGCGGTGATCCCCCATTCGTCCTGGCGGGCGGGCCAGTCCTGGGTGAAGAAGGTGTGCAGGTTGCTGACGGTGATGCGGTTCGGGATGAGGACGACCATCGTCGGGATGAAGATCGTCGCGAGGAACGTGCTGAAGATCAGCCCGCGCCCCGGAAACTCGATCTTGGCGAAGGCGTAGGCAGCCAGGATCGACGTGATCGTTTGCCCGATGATCGTCAGCGCGGCGATCTTGACGCTGTTGAAGAAGTAGCGTGAGAAGTTGGACTCGTCCCACGCCTCGATGTAATGTGCCGCCCCGCCGACCACCACGTAACGGTTGTGCACCTCCCACACGGGCAGGTCGATGTCCAGCGTCAGCTCGGCATAGCCGATCTTCTGGGTGCGCAGGTACTCGCGCAGCGTCATGCCCTGTTGGCGTCGGCTGGACTCGATCTGGGAGCGCACGTCCTCCAGGTAGGGCGGCAGCTCGTCCGCCTCCAGGTACTCGGTCAGCGTGCGGTTGAGGTCGGCCTCGGTGACGCGGTACACGTTGAGGAACGCGCCGGACGGCAGCAGGCGCCCGCGTACGATGTCCCCGGTGCTCTGCAAGGACGTGCTCACCATCCACAGGAACGGCCACACGAACACGATCGCGCCCAGCGTCAGCACGGTGTAGACGAGCAGCCGGAAGGGGTTCAGGCGCACGCGGCGGCGGCGAAAGGATGCCGTCCCCACTGCTGTGATGGGCTGCTGCTCGGCGGCTGCCTGGGTGCGGGTGGTGCTAGCCATAGAACACCTGCTTTTCGGAGAGCTTGTTTTGCGTCATGGTCAGGACGAGGATCGCGCCGAACAGGATGAAAGCCAGCGCGGCGGCGTAGCAGGGGTCGTTGGCCGCATAAAGCTGGTTGAAGATGTAGATGCTCATGGTATCGACCTCCTGGCCCACCGCCTGCCCGCGCAGCACGTAGATGTGGGTGAAGGCTTTGAATGT
>CAZGLU010000106.1:0-7371 GCA_964526095.1 uncultured Anaerolineaceae bacterium
GCCACATGAACATCCGCTGGTACCTCGCCGTGTTCGACGACGCGGGCTACCCATTCGCGGCCAGCCTCGGCCTCACGCCGGAGTACCACGCCCAACACGGCACGGGCGGCTTCGACCTGGAGCACCACATCCACTACCTGAGCGAGGTGCTGGTCGGGGACGAGGTGGCGGTCACCGTGCGCCTGCTGGACCGCAGCGCCAAGCGCATCCACTACATGATGTTCATGATCAACGAGACGCGCGGGACGCTCGCCGCGATCTTCGAGTGCGTCAACTCCTTCGCGGACCTCACCGTGCGCCGCACCGCGCCCTATCCGGACGCGATCGCGCGCCGCATCGACGCGCTGCTGGCCGAGCACGCCGCCCTGGATTGGGACCCGCCCGTATGCGGCGTGATGCATTCGTAACGCGCCCAACAGACACGAAAAAGCCCCGGCACGGCAGTGAGCCGGGGCTTTACAGCCCGCACATATCCCGAAGCTCCCCGGCGCCGGGAAGCTCAGTCAAACAGGTCGAAGTCGAACAGGTCGTCCAGGAGATCGAGCGCGCGGCGCTTGCGGGAGCGCTTCGAGCGGTCGCCCGCGGGGCGCGCCCCCCGCTTGTACTTGCCGGAGTACGGGTCGTAGCGCTCGTCGTCGTCATCGTCGTCATCGTCGTCATCGTAATCCGGGTAAGCCGCACGTGGAGCGGCGGGCGGGGTAGGGATCGCGCTGCGCAGGCGCTCCACGATCTTGTCCAGCTCGCCGCGATCCAGCCACACGCCCCGGCAGCGGGGGCAGTAGTCGATCTCGACGCCCTGCCGTTCCGAGAGCAACAGGTCTACATCACATACCGGGCATTTCATCCGGTCACTCGCCAGCCTGCGTGGGTGGCGAGATGGCCTCCTTTCGTCATCGCACTCGCCGGATGGAGATCAAGCCGCCGCGCGGAAGCTCCACACACGCGAAAGCCGCACGGCCCCGCCTATTCTACCGTACCGGGCACGGCTCCAGCCACGCGCGAAACGCCGCCTCGACGTTCTCACGCGGGGTATCCCGGCCCAACTCACACTGCGCGATCACACCGCCGGTGCCGTCGTCCAACGCCCGCCGGATGCGCATCACCTCCGCGCGCACGTCCTCCGGCGTCCCGCAGGGCAGCGTCTGCTGGCGGTCCACCTCCCCCCAGAACGTCACTTTGCCCTTGTACCGGCAGGCCAGGCCCTCGACGTCCATCACGGACAACTGCGCGTTGATCGCGTCGAAGCCCGCCTCGATCAGGTCACCGAAGATCGGCTCGATGTACCCGTCGGTGTGGAAGAACGCGAACTTGCTCGCCGCGTGAATGACGTCGCAGTATTCGGCGTACAGCGGCTTGAACAGCTCGCGCCACATCTCGGGACGGATCAACAGCGACCGCGCGCCGCCCCAGTCGTCCATCATGAAGATGCCGTCCACGTTCGTCCGGCACCACGCCCGCACGTCTTCGAGGTAATAGGCGTGCACCATCTCCAGCAGCCGCCGGACCTCAGCCGTGCCGTAGGCCAGATCCACGAACAGGTCAGCCACACCGCGCAGGGATTGCAGCCGCTCGAAGGGCCGGGCCGTCACGTCCGACAGCATGAACCGGTCGCTGGCCTCACAGGCGCGATCGACGTGCGACAGGTCGCGCTCGCGGAGCGCATCCCAGGGCGGCTGGAAGGTCGCCAGATGGGACCAATCGTCCAGCGCGGGCCGCCTGACCTGCCCGATCATGCCCGGCTCGGTCACGTACCACACGCTGCCCCACGCGTCGGTATAGGTACCGGCCAGCACCGCCGGGCGGTCGTCCGTCCCCGCGCCCCCAGAAACGTGGCCGATGTCCACCGGGAACGCGTTCAGCAGCGCGTCCAGATCGCACCGCCGGACCCGCGACACGTAGGGCAGCGCCCACAGATCGCGCGGCGCGCGGTCCGGGTGGCTGAAGGTCAGCGCCGCCTTGACGCGCTCTCGCCCGGTCATCGGAACGGCCTAGCCCTCCGCCTCCAACATGGTGAGCGCCGCCCGCATGTAGCCCAGCGCGAACGCCATACCCGCGTGCCACGGCGCGGCGCAGGCCATCTCCGGGGTGTGATCGGGGATCAGCACGCCGTCATAGCCGTTGCGCTTCAGGATGCGCAGCACCCGGATCATATCGACGTCGCCCTCATCCAGAAAGACCTCATGATAGCGCGGGACCTTGCCGCGCACGTTGCGGAAGTGCACGTATGCGAGGGCGTCCTGGCGGCTGTATTGATCGACCACGTCATAGATGTCGTCGTCCGTCATCTCGGCCAGCGAGCCGATGCAGAACTCCAGCGCGTTCGCACGGCTCGGCTTCAGGTCCAGAAGCCGCTGGTAGTACTGCGGCTGGTACACGAGGCGCGCCGTGCCGCGCAGCGTCGGCATTGGCGGGTCGTCGGGATGGGCCGCGAGGCGCACGCCGGCCTCCTCCGCGACCGGGACCAGCTCGTTCAGAAAGTACGCGAGCCGCTCCCAAAGCTGTTCGTGCGTCACGGTGCCGATGGTGCCGGGGGGCGCGTCCGGGTCGTAGACCATGTTCCACACCATCCCTTTCGGGATCGGCGTCTCCGCCGGGCCTTCCTCGCCCAGGAAGCCGACCGCCGTCGCCCCACCGCGCGCATACGGGCCGCGCACGTGGCCCCACACCCCCGCGATGCTGAAGTTGTAGCCGAAGACCGGGATGCCCGCGGCCCCCACGTTGCGGATGATCGCCTTCAGGCCCTCGATCTGCTCGGCCTTACGCGGGCCGTCCAGCAGCACATCGTACCAGTGCGCCGGGTCGAAGTTCTCGATGGCGGCGAGTTCCAGCCCCTCGGCGTTGATCTCTGCGCGCAGCCGCTGCAGCGCCTCGGCGGTCCACAGGTGGTCGTTGGTACCCGTGCGGCCCCACCCGTCCTCGGCGACGGTGGGCAGGCTGGGCGAATCGCGGAAGTAATCGACCAGGTGCGCGACGATATGGGTAACGCCAGCCTGACGCGCGAAACGGTAGTTTTCAGGCGTGAGCATGTGGCGGTAAAGGCCGAGGCCGAGCTTCATGGTCGTCCTCCCAGACAGCGAGGTAAGCCGTGATGCAGCACCTGACCGGCAATTGTACTCCACGCATGCAGGCAGGAGAAACCGGCGGCGCGGCACAACTTACTTGACACGCCGCCCAAGCTGTCGTAAGCTGTTTACATCTTATTTCACTGAATGAAGAAACTTCCGATGAACCAGCCGCGCCGCGCGAACCGTGACCTCATCAAGGCGCTGAACCGCAACCTGATCCTGAACATCATCCGGAGCCAGGGGCCGCTCTCACGCACGCAGGTCACACGCATCTCCGGCCTGAGCGTCGGCGCGGTGTCGCAGTTGGTCAACGAGCTGCACCAGGAAGGCTGGCTGCTTGAGGCGGGCGAGAGCGACTACACCGGCGGGCGGCGTCAGATCATGCTGCGGCTGAACCCGACCGCCGGGTACGTGGTCGGCCTCAAGCTGATGGAAGACCGCGCGGTGTGCGCCGTGACCGACCTCGAAACCACGGTACTGACCTATATCGAGCGGCCGCTGACGCCCGGCTTCGCGCCGGAAACGGTCAGCGCTGAGCTGGCGGAGTGCGTGACGGACGCGCTCGCCCGCGCGCAGATCCCGGCGGCGCGCGTGTTCGGCGTCGGGATCGGGCTGGCGGGCGTGATCGACTGCGCGAGCGGGGTGGTCCACTATTCGCCGTTCTTCCACTGGCAGGACGTCGCGCTGGCGGAACTGGTCGCTGCCCGGCTGAAGCTGCCGGTCTACCTGGAGAACGACGTGAACACCCTGACGATCACCGAGCAGCTTTTTGGCCCCGGCCACTCCGTGCCCAACTTCGTCGTCGTGACGGTCGGGCGCGGGATCGGCATGGGCATGGTGCTCAACCACCAGTTGGTCCAGGGCGTGCACGGCGGCGTGGGCGAGTTGGGCCACATCACGGTGGACGAGAACGGGCCGCGCTGCGCGTGCGGCAAGCATGGCTGCCTGGAGGCCCTGGCTGCAGACCCGGCCGTGATCGGGGACGTGGAGAGCGCGCTCACGCGTGGCGCGCGGACGCGCATCCCACCCTCACCGACGCTGCCGGACATCGTGCGCGCCGCCGACGAGGGCGACGCCCTGGCGCGGGACGTCCTGGCCCGCAGCGGCCACTACCTCGGCCTCGGCCTGGCGACGGTCATCAACCTGGTGTGCCCGTCGCTGCTGATCGTCAGCGGCGAGGGCGTCGTCGCCGGGGATCACCGCCTGGAGCCGATGTTCGCCAGCCTGCGCCGCCACGCCTTCAACGGATTGCTGGACAACGTACAGATCCTGGTCAAGCCCACCGACGACGAGACGTGGGCGCGCGGCGCCGCCGGGCTGGTCGTCGGCAAGCTGTTCGAGTCGCCGCTGCTGGGGCGGGCCGAGACCGCACCCGCGACGTGAGGCGCTTTTCTTTTTGACCAAGTTTCTTTTGTGAGTGAAGAAAGAACGCACGAGGATGGCCTGGGATCGCGGTTTTCACAAATGGAAGTGGGTGCTCTTCTTCCTCGCGCCCAGCCTGGCCGGGCTGCTGATCTTCATGGTCGGCCCGCTGCTCTATTCGCTGCGCCTCACGCTCTACGAGTGGAACCTGCTCTCCGACCCGGTTTACGTCGGGCTGGACAACTTCCGCAGGCTCTACCACGACGCCGACTTCTGGCTGGCGTTCCGCCACACCCTGACCTACATCGCGCTCTACACGCCCGCCGTGATGGTCCTCGCGCTCGGCACGGCGCTGCTGCTCAACCGCCCCCTACGCGGGGTCGCCTTCTTCCGCGCCGTGACGTTCGTGCCGGTCGTGTCGTCGTGGGTCGTCGTCGCGCTGATGTGGCGCTGGATCTTCAACCCGCGCTTCGGGCTGTTGAACTACTTCCTGGCCCAGCTTGGCATCGACGGCCCGGCGTGGCTGTTCGACCCGGACACGGCGCTGTACGCGATCATCATCGCGGGGATCTGGAAGGACATCGGCTTCGTGGCGGTGATGTTCCTCGCCGGGCTTCAGGGCATCGACGAAAGCTACTATGAGGCCGCCAAGATCGACGGCGCACGCGGCCCGCAACGCCTCCGCTACATCACGCTCCCGCTGCTCACGCCGACCACCTTTTTCGCCCTGATCATCTCGCTGATCAACTCGTTCCAGATCTTCGAGCAGGCGTGGCTGATGCCGGAGGACTTCGCCCGTACCGGCACGACCGTCGTCGTGGAGCGGATCGTCAACTACGCGTTCCGCTACAACCAGATGGGCTACGCGGCGGCGATGTCGTGGGTGCTGTTCGCGGTGATCTTCACGATCACGTTCGTCCAGATCCGCCTGCAAAAACGATGGGTGCATTACGACGTATGAACGATACCGCGATCTCCCGCGCCATCAGCGCGCCAGGCACCCGCCGGGTACGCGCGGACCGGTGGCTGGCCGACGCCCTCAGCTATGCCCTGCTGCTCGCGCTCTCGCTGGTGATGCTCGTCCCGTTCGCGTGGATGCTCAGCACGTCGCTGAAGCCGACCGAGTACATCCTCAGCGTGCAGCCGCAGTTCATCCCGGACCCCATCACGTTGGACAGCTACCGCACCCTGTTCGACCTCGTGCCGATGGAGCGCATGCTCGGCAACAGCCTGTTCGTGGCCATCTCCGGGGCGGGCGGGCAGGTGCTCGTCTCCGCGATGGCGGCCTACGCCTTCGCCCGGCTGGAATGGCGCGGGCGGGAGGTGGTCTTCCTGCTCTACCTCGGCACGATGATGGTGCCCAGCCAGGTCACGCTGATCCCCCTGTTCATCCTGATCCGCGAGCTGGGGTGGGTCAACAGCTACCAGGGCCTGATCCTGCCCGGCCTGTTCAGCGCGTTCGGCACGTTCCTGCTGCGGCAGTCGTTCCTGGCCATGCCGCGCGACCTGGAGGAAGCGGCCTTCATCGACGGCGCGAACCACCTCACGATCTTCTGGCGCATCGTCCTGCCGCTGGCGCGTCCCGCGCTGGCGACCCTGGCGGTGCTGAGCTTCATGCAATATTGGAACGCCTACCTGTGGCCCCTGTTTGTGGCGCGTCAGGACCTGTTCATGACGCTGCCGGTGGGGCTGGCCAAATTACAAGGAGGTCCACGGGCACTGACACAATGGAACGTCGTGATGGCAGGCGCCGTCATCACCGTGCTGCCGATCCTGATCGCCTACCTGCTCGCGCAGAAGTGGTTCGTGCGCAGCGTGACGTTGAGCGGCATCAAGGGGTAGCCCGGCCCGGCGGCGAAGGTTGTTCGGTCCGTCCGTTTGAAGCACAGCTTAGGAGGTCATATGATGTTTCGCAAAAGCTTGATCACCCTGCTCGTCGTGGCCCTGCTGGCCGCACTGGTGCCGGCCTCGGTCGTCGCCCAGGACGCGGTCACGATCCGCTACTACAACTTCTCCTCCGACCCGGACTATATCGACGAACTCAACGCCATCGTCGAGGCGTTCGAGGCGGAGAACCCGAACATCACCATCGAGGTGAGCAGCGCCCCGTTCGCGGACTACTTCACGCTGCTCGAAGCGGACCTCGTCGGCGGTGACGCGCCGGACGTCTTCGAACTGAACTTCGAGAACTTCGTCAGCTACGCGGCGAACAATGTGCTGCTCGACCTGACGCCGTACCTCAGCGAGGACGCGCCCTACTACCCGCGCGCGCTGGGGGCGTTCCAGTACGAGGGCCAGCAGCTTGCCCTCCCGGCATCGTTCTCGACCGTGCTGTTGTTCTACAACAAGGACCTGTTCGACCAGGCCGGGATCGAGTACCCCACCGCCGACTGGACGTGGGATGACGCGATGGAAGCGGCCCAGGCCATCCGCGCGCTGGGCGACGACATCTGGGGCATCTACTCCCCCATCCAGTTCTGGGAGTTCTACAAGAAGGCCGCGCAGCATAACTGCCAGTTCTTCAACGAGGATATGACCGAGTCCGCCATCAACTCGCCGGAATGCGTCCGGGCGCTGGAGACGATGGTCAGCTTCGTGGAAGCGGACGTCATGCCGGACCAGATCGAGCTGGCCGGGGTCGCCAACGAGGAGCTGTTCATCCAGGGTAAGCTGGGCATGAACGTGATCGGCATCTGGCAGTTTGCCGCGTTCGCAGACGTGCCCTTCGCGTGGGACGTCGAGCTGGAGCCGGGCGCGGACCAGAAGGCGCACCACTTCTTCGCCAACGGCGTGGCCGTGTCGGCTGACACCGAGCACCCTGAGGAAGCCGCCGCCTGGGCGCAGTTCCTGACGTCCAGCGAGACCGCCGCCACGGTGCGCGTCGAAGCCGGGTGGGAGCTGCCCGCGATCGATCAGCCGGAGTACGTCGCGGCGTACCTGGAGC
>CAZGLU010000106.1:7381-9237 GCA_964526095.1 uncultured Anaerolineaceae bacterium
ACCTGGAGCAGTCCCCGCCGGAGAACCGTGAGGCCGTCTTCGCAGCCCTTGAAAGCCCGGTGACGCCGCCCGTCATCGAGCGCCAGAACGAGATGCAGGACGCGCTCAACCAGCTTCTGACCTCGGTCGAGATGGGCGAGCTGGATCCGCAGACCGCCCTCGACACCGCCAAGGAACAGATCGACGCGCTGCTTCAATAGCCTTCCGTAATCGAGTGCGGCGGCAGGTCTTGTGCCTGCTGCCGCCTTCCTACCCGGTTGATGCCATGAACCTCACCCAATCGAGCATCCAGATCATCCGCCAGGGGCAGGCCCCCGGCGGTGCGTACGTCGCTTCGCCCACCTTCTCGCAGTACGGCTACACGTGGCTGCGCGACGGGGCGTGGACCGCCTACGGGATGGACCGCGCCGGGCAGCACGACTCCAGCGGCGCCTTCTACGAGTGGGTCGGACGCACGCTCGTCCAGCACCAGCCCCGGCTCGACGCGCTGCTGGACCGGCTGGCGCGCGGCGAGCAGCCCGACGAGGCCGACTACCTGCCGACGCGCTTCACGCTCGACGGGGCGCTCGGCACCGAGTTCTGGTGGGACTTCCAGCTAGACGGGTACGGCGCGTGGCTGTGGACGTTCGTCGAACACGTCCGCATGACGGGCGACACGGCGCTGTGGGCGGCGCTCCTGCCCGCGATCCGGCTCACCGTGCGCTATCTGGCCGCGCTGTGGCGCAGCCCGAGCTACGATTGCTGGGAGGAGTTCCGCGACCAGGTCCACACCAGCACGCTGGCCGCGATCTACGGCGGGCTGGCGGCGGTCCGCGCGCAGGACGCCGCGCTCGTCCCGGCGGGGCTGCCGGAGGAGATCCGCGCGCACCTGCTGGCGCACCACGTCGCGCCGGAGGGCCATTTCCGCAAATCCAACGCGAACGACGCCGTGGACGCCAGCCTGCTCTGGACCGCCGTGCCCTACGGGGTGGTTGACGTGCGCGACCCGATCTTCGCCCGCACGCTGGCGCGCATCGAGCGCGACCTGCTGCGCCCCGGCGGCGGCGTCTATCGCTACGCGGCGGACACGTATTACGGGGGCGGCGAGTGGATCCTGCTGACCGCGTGGCTGGCCTGGACCTACGTCAAGCTGGGGCGGACCGACGACGCACGCCGCCTGCTGCGCTGGATCGAGGCGCAGGCGAACGACGCGGGCGAGCTGCCGGAGCAGGTCTCCGAGCATCCCCTCGACGCCAGCTACTACCCGGAGTGGGAGGCGCGCTGGGGCAAGGTCGCCTGCCCGCTGCTGTGGTCGCACGCGATGGTCCTGGTCGTCTATGCCCTGTTGGAGGAACAGCCATGAGCGAGATCCTGCACGCCCCCTTCGGCCAGGAACACCCCTACGAGCAGGGGCCGGAGGAACGCGTCCCGCGCCGCCCGCTGGCCGGGGAGCCGTTCGCCGTGGGCATCGTCACCCGACCGCCCGGCGCGGTCGAGGCGGTGCAGGTGTCGTTCCGCGTGGACGGCGGGCCGGTCCAATCCGTCGCGGCGGTGAAACAGGCAAACTGGCAGCCGGAGCTGGAGGAGGGCGTCGGCGCGGAGTTCCTGGAGCGCATGGTGCGCGTCGAGCAGGACGTCTGGCGGGCGGAACTGGCCGCACCACCGCAGGGGCATACGCTCACCTACTGGGCTGAAACGGGCGACGACGCGACGCCGCACTTCACGCTCGTCGGGGAGGCGTGGACGCCCGACCCGGCCCCGGCCCTCACGACGCAGCCCGCCGGGCCGAACGTCTATACTGCCCGCCTCACACGCGGGAGTACGGCCAGCCCGGCGCCCACCGACCCGCGCCTGCCGCAACTCCTGGGCGTCGCGTG
>CAZGLU010000107.1:0-4028 GCA_964526095.1 uncultured Anaerolineaceae bacterium
ACCCGGATGCCGCGATCTGGGCCGAAGGCTACCGCCGGGCGGAATCGCCGGGCGTGCCCCTCTCCGAGTTAGCCCCGGCCCTCGTCTTGATCGTCTACACCGCCCCGGCAGGTCCGCGCCAGATGCGGGCGGCGCTGGCGCGCGTCCGTCCGCAGCAGGTGATCCTGCTCGGCGCGGACCCGCCCCTCGCGCCTGGGCCGGAGGTCCAGCGGCGGCTGCTCGAGCTGTGCCGCTACGTGATCGCCCGGCAGGACGGCGCCACCTCGCTCGACGCGCTGGCGGAGGCCACCGCAGGGACGCCCGGCCTGATCCGCGCCCTGCTCGATTGGCTGGCCGCGCGGGGCGAGCTTCAGGTGACGTACCGCGCCGATGAGGTTATCATCATGCCCGGTGATGGCGCGGCGACTGAGGACGCCCCGGCGCGGTGGGCGGAGGTCAGCGCCGCCGCCGCCGAGATCGCGGCCTACCGTGCCTTCTTCCGTCAGGCCGCGCCGCACGCGGTGATCGAGCAGGACGTATGAGCGCTTATCCCATCCCGGCACGCACGATCCGCATCGAGACGGTGGTCGTCAACTCGCGCTTCATCGCCACCGTGGGCCGCGCGGATTCGGTCGAGGAGGCCAAGGCGTTCATCCAATCGATCCGCGACGAGATGCCGGACGCCACCCACCACGTCTACGCCTTCAAGGTCGGCTATGGCGGCTCCGTCATCGAGGGCATGTCCGACGATGGCGAGCCGTCGGGCACCTCCGGGCCGCCCATCCTGGCGGTCCTGCGGGGCGCGGACCTGGGCGACGTCGTGATCGTGGTGACGCGCTACTTCGGCGGCACGAAGCTCGGCACCGGCGGGCTGGTCCGCGCCTACAGTGGCGCCGCGAAGGAGGCGCTGGCGGCGCTGCCCGTCGAACTCAAGGTCGAGCGCTGCGCCATCGGTGTGACGATCGCCTACACCTATTACGAGCGCCTGAAGCTGCTGCTGGCCGAGCATGAGGCCGAAATCGAGCAGGAGGAGTTCGCCGCCGACGTCACGGTGTACGCCCGCCTGCCGGTAAACCGCTTCGCTGAGCTGGAGGAGGCGGTCCTGAACCTGACCTCCGGCGCCGCCGCCCCCATCGTGCTCGACGAGGCCCCCGGTTGACAGCCCTCCCTCGAACGCTTACACTCTCGGCAGTGGTCAGGGCAAACGCAGGGGATGGTGCATGACCGGCGAGCTTGTCGGGCGCACGCTGGGGGATCGGTTTCGCTTTGAGGCGCTGCTGGGGGAAGGCACGTTCGCCCAGGTGTACCGCGTCTTCGACCTGCGCCGCCGCGCGACCCTGGCCGCGAAGGTCCTGCGCCAGGACGTAACGCGCGACCACACCTTCTTCAAGCGGTTTCAGCGTGAGGCCGCGATCCTCGCGCGGCTGCAACACCCCCACATCGTGCGCACATACGGCATCGTCGAGCTGGACGGCCAGGTTTTCATCCTGATGGATTACATCCCCGGCCGCACACTCCAGGCGGTGCTGGTAGAGACGAAGCCGCTGCTGCCGCGTGCGGCCCTGGTCTACCTGGCGCCGCTCGTCGCCGCGCTGCATTTCGCGCACGGTGAAGGCATCATCCACCGCGACCTGAAGCCCGCCAACGTCCTGATCCACGACAACGGCACGCTGTACATCACGGATTTCGGCATCGCCCGCATCCTGAGCGACACCAGTACGCTGACGATGGGCATGGCGATCGGTACGCCGCTCTACATGGCGCCGGAGCAGATCATGGGCCAGCCCGTGACCGCCGCGACGGACGTCTACGCGCTCGGCGTGATGGCGTACGAGATGCTGGCCGGGCAGGTGCCGTTTCGCGGCGTGAGCACCGGCACGCGCGGCAATTCCACCTCCGAGCGCATCGCGTTCGAGCACGTCCACGTCCTCCCGGAGCCGCCGCTGCACCTCAACCCGCGCCTGACGGTCGCGATCCAGGACGCGCTGCTGCGCGCGCTGGACAAACAGCCGGATCGCCGCTTCCGCTCGGTGACCGCGCTGTACGACGCGCTGGCGAGCGCGGTCGGGCGTTTGGAGGCGCCCGCCGACCTGACCGACCCGGCAGTGGAGGTCGATCTCCGCCTGCCGGAGTGGTCGCAGTACATGGCGCCCCTGCCGGAACGCACCGAGGGCGCACGGCCCGCGAAGCCGCCCGCCCCTGCCCCGCAGTTAACGCAGCCCCACCTCGCACCGCCACCGGACAGCGGGCCGCTCCGCCAGCAGCCGGCCCCGTTCTTCCCGCCCGCCTACGCAGCCCCCGCGCCCCGCCCGCCCGTCGTGAGCCGCCCCCGGCGGCGGCGCGCCAACCCGGTTGTCATGGGGTTCGTCATAGCGGCGCTCCTGGTGCTGGCCGGGGCTTGCGCCGTAAGCTGGTACCTGCTCAACGGGTCCGGCGACGACCCGCCCCGCCAGCCGTACACCGACGTACCCGGCACGTCGCCCGCCACGGCCATCGCGGGGGGCGATCTATCAGAGCCTACAGTCCCCACCGAACCGGACGACGACTCGGCGCCGGGCCTGCCCGCCGACTTGCTGGCTGCCTCCAACAGCAACCGGATCGTCTTCGACTCGCAGCGCGGCGGGAACCTGAACATCTACGTCATGAACCTGGACGGCAGCGACCTGCGGGCCGTCACGAACGAGCCGGGCAACGAGCGCGGGCCAAGCTGGTCGCCGGACGGTCGCCAGATCGCGTTCTACGGCGCGGGGCCGGGCGAATCGAACTACGATATTTTCGTGGTGAACCTCGACGGCACGGGCCTGCGCAACCTGACCCAGTCGCCGGACAGCGACGACCGCTATCCAACGTGGTCACCGGACGGCCGCCAGATCGCGTTTCACAGCAACGCTGGGGGGAACTTCGACCTGTACGCGATCGATCTGGCGACCGGCGAAGCGCGCGCCCTGACGTCGCATACTGCGCAGGATCTCGGCCCGGACTGGTCGCCCGATGGCCGTTACATTGCGTTCCACACCGACCGCTGGGGGTCACCTTACCAGATTGCGGTCCTCGACGTGGAAACCCTGGAGGTGCGGCAGCTAACTTCGTCGCAAAACGTTAGCTCCTTTCCAACGTGGTCGCCGGACGGGGGCCAGATCGCCTACAACACGATCACGGACCAGGCGGTAAACCTCGTGGTCATGGCGGCAGACGGCTCCAACGCGCGGCGCATCACGTCATCCAACGAGCGGGACGCCTTCCCGGACTGGTCGCCGGATGGTGCCTACCTGATCTACCAGCACGGGCCGGAGAGCACCTCCAGCATCCGCGCCATCCCCGTTACCGGCGGCGACCCGATCCCACTCACCGGCGCGGACGCGAACTTCCTGCCGGAGTGGGAACCCGGCCAGGGATAAACACAAACACAACGGGCCGGGGGCATTCCTCCGCACACCCGGCCCGTTCGGCCTCGACGTCTCGCTGTCACGCGAACTACTGCTCGTCGATGGGCGGCCCTTCGTCTAGCTCGTCCTCCGCGTTTCCGTAGACGCATGAATTGTACGACGTGCCGATCTCAACCCGGTAATCAACCGTGCGGTTCGGGTCCGGCTGGACTATCACCTGTTCCTCGGAGGCACGCAGCACGCGCAGCAGGTCGTTCAGGGCGCTGCCCTTGGACTGCCCGGTGTAGTCGATGATCACCGTCAGATCCCGGCGGATCGGGTTCTCCGGCGCGCCGACCGGGGTTGCAGCAAAGCCTTCCCATGCCAGCCGGTCGGCGGCCACCTGGTCGAAGCCGCTGTACCAGTTCGTCGCGTCCACCACCTCGACCGTGATCGCCTGGCGCCCGGTCCGGTTGGCGGTGGGCGGCGTCAGGAAGTCCTTGATCATCGGCAGCAGCTTTTCGTAGTTGGGCAGGAACACGGCGCGCCCATCGTCGGGCGTGTAAAACGGGATGTAGTGCCCATCCTGCGCGTAGCTGCCGCTGTAACGCGCGATGTGGCTCATGTCCAGGCTGACCGCCAGCGGCACGTAGCTCAGCACGTCGGTCAGCGTCATGTCCGTTT
>CAZGLU010000107.1:4038-7996 GCA_964526095.1 uncultured Anaerolineaceae bacterium
GACCTCGACCGCCTCTGGCCACAACTGCGTCACCTGGGTGAACAACCCCTGCTTGCGGGCCTGCTGCCACATGGCGCGCAGCGCGTCCATCTGGCGGCGGCCCCGGTCGAGGTCATTGGTCGTGCTGCGGCTGCGCACGTACCACAGCGCCATGTAGGGCGTCAGCGTCTGCCGGCCGATCGGCAGCGTGTAGCGCTCCCAGCTTTCCTCCAGCGTCGGGTCCATCGCCGGGTCGATCAGGCGCCAGTCCTCGATCGCGCAGTCCACACTGATCTCCAGACCGCCCAGTTCCAGCACGATGCGCTGGAAGTCGCTGAAGTCCACGCGCGCGTAGTGATCGATCTCGATGCCGAAGTTGTACAGGAACGTTTCCTTCAGCAGCCCGAACCCACCGCCGGGGTACTCGTTTATCTCGCCGGTGGCGTACACGCGGTTGATGCGGTCCATCGTCGCGCCGGGGATATACACGAACAGGTCGCGCGGGACGTGCCACATCGCCACCGAGCCTACGTCCTTGTTCACGGACACGACGATCACGACGTCGGTCTGCCCCAATGCGCTCTGCGACGTGTCGCTGCCCAGCAGCAGGAAGTTGACGATCGCGTCACTGTCCTCCATCAACGGGACGCGCTCCGGGATCGGCACAACAGGCGTGTTGACCGGGGCAGGATACGTGCCCTCGATGATGTAGGTGGGCGTCGGCGTGGCGCCGTCCGGTGGCGTGGCCGTCGCGGGGGGCATCGGCGTCGGCGAGGGCCGGGGCGTATTCGTGGCCGGGATGGTTGGGCGCGGTGTATTCGTGGGCGGTGGCGTCGGGGTGGCCTGCGCGTATCGCACGAGGGATAGACCCTCGACCGCCGCGCCGATCGGCTCCTCCGTTGGCTCGCTGGTCGCCGGGGCGCTCTCCGCCGCGACATCCGTCAGCCGTTCCGCCATTGCGGTCGCCGTGCCGACGGCCATCTGGTCGTAGTCCTCCCGGCGCTGGCGGGCCTCCGTTTCGTCCAGGATGCCGTTGGCCGCGTACACCAGATAGGCCAGGATGCCGAGCACCACCACGCCGATGATCGCTGCGCCCAGCAAACGGCGAATGAGCCGCAGTCCTGCTCGCATAACCATTCCTCGCACACTACGCTGTCATGGGCGGTTGAAGCGGCAAGTATACCAGATCTCCCCGCGTCGGGGGCGGCCATGCGCCCTACGCCCGGCATACGCCCGAACGACAGATACCTTCCAAGATGCGGCGAACGTGTTACAATGCAGGGCGAACGAGCGAGTAGCACGCCACCTGTGAGCCTGTCCTGATCGTGATGGATCGACCCGCCTCCCCTACTGTCTCCACCTGCGCCGTCATTGCGGCCTTCAACGAGGACCGCTTTATCGGCAGCGTCGTATTGAAGGCTCTGCGCCATGTGGATTGTGTCGTGGTGGTCGATGACGGCTCGACCGACGCGACCGCCTCCGTAGCCGAGGCCGCCGGTGCGCACGTGATCCGCCACCCACGCAACCAGGGCAAGGCGCAGGCCATCAACACCGGGCTGAACGCCGCGCGTGAAATGGACGCGGCGATCGTGGTGCTGTTGGACGCGGATGGCCAGCACGACCCCGCCCTGATTCCGCACCTGATGGCGCCCATCGAGCAGGGCGAGGCCGATATCGTGGTGGGTTCGCGCTTTCTCGGCCTGCGCAGCCGCATCCCACGCTGGCGTGTCGTCGGGCAGCACGCACTGACCGTGGCGACCAACATCGCGTCGGGCGTGCCGCTCACCGACTCGCAGAGCGGCTACCGTGCCCTCTCGCGCCGCGCCCTGGAACGCCTCCGCTTCCGCCAGAACGGCGGCTTCTCGATCGAGTCGGAGATGCAGTTCCTCGTACACCAGCACGGGCTGACGATCCGCGAGATCCCGGTCAGCATGACGTATGCGGAGCCTGCCAAGCGCAATCCGTTCCGGCACGGCCTCCAGGTGCTGAACGGTATCCTGGCCCTGGTGAGCCAGCACCGGCCGCTGTTCTTCTTCGGCGTGACCGGGGCGGCGTTCCTGCTGGCGGGCATCATCCTGAGCCTGATCGTCATCGACCGCTATAACCAGTACCAGACGCTTGCCGTCGGCTACGCGCTGATCAGCGCCCTGCTGGAGATCATCGGCATCCAGACCCTGTTTACCGGGATCATCCTCCATTCGATCCGCGCTTTCCTAGCCGAGGGAGCGCGCCAGCCCTGACCGCCGCCGATGCTGCCATGCCGACGATCACCCTGCGCCATGTGAGCAAAGTCTTCCCTGTTCGGACCGACGACGCGCCGCTGTCGTCGGCCCTCAGCGCATCGGCGGAGGCCCTGGACGTGTTGGCGCTGGATGACCTGTCGCTGACCATCCGTGACGGCGAAACGCTGGCCGTCCTCGGCCCGTCCGGCTGTGGCAAAAGCACGTTGTTACGCGTGATCGCGGGCCTTGTCCCGCCGGACAGCGGCGAGGTGCTGTACGACGGCATCCCCGTGCGGGACATCCCCATGAGCGAGCGCGGGATCGGCATGGTCTTCCAGAACTATGCCCTTTACCCGCACCTGAAGACCGAGGACAACATCGGCTTCTTCGACATCGTGCGCCGGCAGCCGGAGCGCATCCCGGAACGCATCCGCTACATCGTGGACGTCATGGGCATCGACGTACGGCACCTGCTGGCCCGCAAACCGCCCACGCTCTCCGGTGGCGAGCAGCAACGGGTCGCGATCGCGCACTGCCTCGCGCGGGACCCGAAGGTGTTCCTGTTTGACGAGCCGCTGTCCAACCTGGACGCCAAGCTGCGGACGGAGACCCGCGTTCAGCTCAAGCGGCTGCTGATGCACTATAAGCTCACCGCCGTGTACGTCACGCACGATCAGCAGGAAGCGATCGCCCTGGCTGACCGGATAGCCTTAATGCGCGAAGGCAAGATCGAGCAGGTGGGCACCTATCAGGCGCTTTACAACACCCCGCGCAGCGCCTTCGTGGCGCAGTTCCTCGGCAACCCGCCCATGAACCTCTTTCTGGGCCGTGTGACGGGCCAGGCCTGGTATGGCAAGGGTTTCTCGGTCGAGCCGGTACGTCCGGCGCTTCAGGATGGCCAGCGGGCCTGGCTCGGCATCCGCCCGGAACACGTGCAGCTTGCGGACCTGGGCATCCGTGCACGCGTTGAGTACGTCGAGCCGATCTTCCCCGAGCGCCGCCAGCTTGTGTACCTCTCGCTTTCGGGCCAGTCCTGTGTCGCCAGCGTGTCCCTGGACGTGCGCGTGCGCGCGGGCGATATGCTGCACGTCGAATTCCCCGGCGAAGACACGTACCTGTTCGACTACCGCACGGGAAACCGGATCGGCTGATGGTCGCCAAACCACCGCTTTCTTGACGCTTACCTGTTACCCTCGCACGGCGGCCCGGCGGACTGTTGACCGCCGATCTGTTCGTTGTTATCCTTTGACACAACATTCAACTCACCAGGTGTAACGTGTTCATTTCAACCGAGATTGAGGTGTTCGCCCTATGGATCGCATGCGCAAGTCGTTATTGCCCGCCGTCATCGCCCTCTTGATCGTTGTGGTCCAGCTTGCCGCCGCCGCACCTGGCCATGCCTTCCCCGGCGACAGGCGTGACGAACGCTGTGCCGAATTACTCCAGCAGGCGCGTGCCGCTGAGCAGGCCGCGTCCGAGCAGGGCGACGGCTCCGAAGCAGGCGCGGATGTGCTGACCGCCAGCGAGAGCGCCATCCCGGAGGACTGCATCCCGCATACCGGCATGACCGCGATCGAGATGCGCGCCGCCGAAGCGGAGATGAAGCTGCACCCCTACCCCGACGTCGTGCAGGTGCCGTACCAGGAGGAGGTCGTCTGGACCCGTGCGTATCGCCGCGTGGTCGGTGACATCGTCATCCACGACGCGCCGAACGGGAACCCGATCGGCTTCATGGACGCGGGCTACAACTTTTTCAC
>CAZGLU010000107.1:8006-9223 GCA_964526095.1 uncultured Anaerolineaceae bacterium
CTTTTTCACCGTGGTCAATTACGAAAACGGCTGGGTGCAGGTGAATTACGGCCAGTGGGTGCCGGAGGAACAAGTCAAGACGGCGGACGTCTCCGAGTTCTCCGGCGTCGAGCTTCTGTCGCAGCCCAAGCGGCCCTTCGCCTGGATGCTGGCCGAGGCGTACCCCAGCCGCTACCCCGGCGGCCCGCAGGACGAGTCAGCCGAGTTGATCGAACGCTACACGCTGATGAACATCTACGGCGTGGAGTACGTGGACGGGTGGGAGTGGTACCTCGTCGGGCCGAACCAGTGGGTCCAGCAGATCCGTGTTGCGAAGGTTCAGCCGATCAAGCGCCCGGCTGAGATCGGCCCTCACGAACGTTGGATCGCGGTAGACCTCTACGAGCAGACTGCTGTGGCCTACGAGGGCGACCGCATGATCTTCGCCACGCTGGTTTCGTCCGGCTTGCCGATGTGGTCCACTCATGAGGGGCTTTTCCGGATCTGGGACCGCTTCGAATCCACCAAGATGAGCGGCGCCGCCGGACAGCCGGACTTTTACTTCATCGAAGAGGTGCCGTACGTCATGTACTTTGACGGGGACATCGGCCTGCATGGCACCTACTGGCACGACCGTTTCGGGTACCGCCAGAGCCACGGCTGCGTAAACCTCTCGATTATGGATGCGTGGTACCTGTACGAGTTCACCGAAGAGCAGCCGGATGCGTGGGTTTACGTCTACAGCAGCGGCGAGTATCGCAGCGACCTGCCAGGCTGGGCGCGTCGCTAATCGGAAGCCCCGCTTAACTTTGCTTCGTACAACGAGGGCGGCTCGCAAGCCGCCCTCGTATTTATTCCAACCCGCTTGGGCTTGACGGGTCGTTAAGGCGCAGTTCCGTCTGGTCGAGGTCGGTCGTGATGTCGGTCCACGTCACGTCGCCGGTGCTCGTCGTGCGTGGCCGCCCCTGGGCTTCCGCCGTGCACAGCGCCGCCGCCAGGAAGGCGATCCGTCGCGCGTTCAGCGGCTCTGACTGCCAGTCCATCATCCGCAGCGCCATGAGCGCCAGGGCGACGTGGTACTCGTCCCACCGCCCTTCGACGCCGAGGCAGGGGTGAATCACCTCGCGGATGGTCTTGATCACGGTCAGGGCGCGTGCCACCGGCGACGGATCGCGCGTCACCAGATCCTCGCCACGAGATCGGAAGAGCGTCGTGTAGGGAAAGAGTGTAGGATAGGG
>CAZGLU010000108.1:0-9203 GCA_964526095.1 uncultured Anaerolineaceae bacterium
ATGGAATCTCGTGACTGGAGTTCAGACGTGTGCTCTTCCGATCTGCTGATCCGCTCCGGGATCACGCTGATCAAGTACTGGTTCTCGGTGAGCGACGCCGAACAGGAGGCACGGTTCCAAGCGCGGCTGAACGACCCGACCAAACGCTGGAAGCTCAGCCCGATGGACCTGGAGTCCCGCGCACGGTGGGTGGAATATTCGCGCGCCAAGGACGAGATGTTCGCCTACACCGATACGAAGTGGTCGCCGTGGTGGGTGGTCAACGCGGACGACAAGCGCCGCGCGCGCCTGAACTGCATCAGCCACCTGCTGAGCATGATCCCCTACGAGGACCTGACGCCGGAGCCAATCGAGCTGCCCCCGCGCCAGAGCAACGTGGGGTACGTGCGCCCGCCGATGGCGGACCAGACGTTCGTGCCGGAAGTTTACTGAGCGACGGCGCGTACGTCTGCCGGGTGTTCGGGATCCGCCGGGCGGGGCGGGCACACCTGGCGTGAGGGCTGGTACAATAGCAGCGTATGCCTCGTCGCACCCTGCACGCTACGTCGTTCCTGGCGCCCAATATGCTGGCGGTCTACCGGGCCGTGCTCGACTACGTGGGGCGCACGGTGGGCTGCGACATCCGGCTCACGGAAGGCAGCGATTACCGCGAGCTGTTCGACGCCGACCTCACGTTCATCTGCGGGCTGCCGTACGTCCTCCACACGCCGCCGCGACGACAGGAGCGAGCACTCGACGCGCTGGCCGCCCCCGTCCTGCGCGGCGCCCGGTTCCAGGGCCGACCGATCTACTACTCGGACGTGATCGTGCGCCGCGACAGCCCCTACCGCTCCTTCGCGGACCTGCGGGGCTGCACGTGGGCGTACAACGAGCCGGAGTCGCAGTCGGGGTACGGCATCACGCGCTACCGGCTGGTGCAGATGGGGGAAACCAACGGCTACTTCGGGGCGGTGGTGCAGGCGGGATTCCACCAGACGGCGATCCGCATGGTGTGTGCGGGCACGGTGGACGCCGCCGCGATCGACGCGCAGGTGCTGGCCGTGGAGCTACGGGACCATCCCGAACTGGCGGGGCAGCTTCGCGTGATCGACAGCCTGGGGCCGTCCACGATCCAGCCGCTTGCGGCGTCGAACCGGCTCCCCGCCGGGCTGAAGCGGGACATTCAGGCCGCCCTGGTGGAGATGCACCACGATCCGGCGGTGCGCGCGGCGCTCGACCGGGGCTTCATCGAGCGTTACGTAGCCGTCGACGACGCGGACTACGACGACATCCGGCAGATGCTCGCCGCGTGCGAGCAAGCGGCGTTCCTGACGCTGCGCTAGCGACGGGCCGGGGCGCCGGTCAGGGCGCAGGCTCGCGCCCGCGCAGAACCTCGCCCACGGCCGCGAGGATGATATAGGTCGACATCGCGCCGGGGTCGATGTGGCCCCGGCTGCGCTCGCCCAGACGGGCGGCCCGCCCACGCCCGCCGATCATCTCAGCGGTGGCCTCCATACCGGCGCGGGCGGCGGGGAGCGCATCGAGCCACGCGTCCACCGGCGGCTTGCCCTCGCGCGCGCCCGCCTCCAACGCGGCGACAAACGGGGCCAGGGTATCGACCATCGTCTTGTCGCCGGGCTTCGCCTTGCCGAGCGAGCACACGGCGTCGAGGCCCGCCTGCATGGCGTGGTAGACGTCGCTTGCGTCCGGGGCATCCGGCAGCTTCCCGCCAACGGTGACGAGGAGCATCCCGAACAACGCCCCCGACGCGCCCCCGGCGGCACCCATGAAGGCATTCCCGGCAGCGCTGACGATCGCGCCGGGCGCGTCGCTGGCGCACGCCTCGCCCGCCTCGACCGCGGCCCGGAAGCCGCGCACCATCCCGGCGCCGTGGTCGCCGTCACCGGCGGCGGCATCGAGGCGGGCGAGGTCGTCCTCGGCGTTTTCGATCGCGGCGAGGATGGCGCGGAGACAGGACCGCGTCAAGTCGGCTCGGTCAGTCACGGTGCCCTCCTACAGGCGGCGGTAAGCGGGCGTGTCGGCGGGGGCGTCATACAGCGGGCGCAGGTCGTCGTCCAGCCACAACAGCGACAAGGAGCAGCCCGCCATATCCAGCGAGGTGACGAACTCCCCGATGTTCGGCTCGTAGATGCGCAGTCCCGCCGCCTCAAGCCGAGCGTGGATGTCCTTGTAGAGCACGAACATCTCCTCGTACTGCGTGCTGCCCAGGCCGTTCAACAGCACGGCGACCTCGTCACCGGCGCCGGGCGGAACGTCCTCAAGGACGGTGTCCACCATCAGGCGGGCGACCTCGGCGGCGGGCCGCCTCTCGGAGGTACGGATGCCCGGCTCACCGTGCTCGCCAAGACCCTACTCCTTGCGTTCCGGATCTCCGGTGACCAGCTGGCCAGACTGGCCGGGCAGGGTGCAGCCGCCGAAGGCGACGCCGAAGGAGCGCGTGCGGTCGTTGGCGCGGCGGGTGATGGCCTCGACGTCGTCCAGGGAGTCGCCGCGCGCGGCGCTGGCGCCCGCCACCTTGAACACGTAAAAGTCCCCGGCGATGCCGCGCCGGTCCTCACGCCGATCGGGCGGCGCGGAGGCCACGTCGTCGGTGACGGTGACCGTCCGAACGTCGATGCCCTCCGCCCGGCAGCGCGCCTCGGCCATGCCGAAGTTCAGCACGTCGCCGCTGTAGTTGCCGTAGGCGTACAGGACCCCTGCCCCGCCGTCTACCGCCTTCGTGCAGCGGTAGACCTGCTCCCCGGAGGGGCTGGTGAACACGTCCCCGATCACGGCTACGTCGGCCATACCCCGGCCGACGTAGCCGCAGAAGGCCGGATAGTGACCCGAACCGCCACCGATCAGCACGGCGACCCGCCCGGCGTGCGGCGCGTCACGCGCGATCACGCCAGCGGCGTCAGGCACCCGCCGCACGTAACGGCTATAGGCTGCGGTGAAACCGGCGATCAGGTCCTCTTTGAACTGTGTCGGATCGTTGAACAGTCTGGTCACGGGACATCCGCCTTCTCTGTGCGCACCGGACAGGCGCTAAACCGTCATCGGCAGGGTCTCTGCGTTGCGCATGAAGTCAAGGGTGTGGTCCAGGTCCACGATCCCGGCGTCTGAGCCGAGGCCCGACACGACCAGCGCGCCGCAGGCCGAGCCAAGCCGTGCCGCCTGCTCAAGATCCCAGCCCATCGACAGGCCGACGATAAAGCCCGCGCAGTAGGCGTCACCGCAGCCGGTCGAGTCAACCACCTTGGACTTAAAGGCCGGAACGCGGATCTCGTCCATATCCTGACCGGCGACGCTGCTGCCCTCGGCGCCCATCTTGAAGACGGTGTGCTTCGCGCCGCGATCCAGGAAGAACTTGATGATGTCCTTGCGGTCCTTCAGGCCGGTGATCATCTGAGCTTCTTCCAGGCCGGGCATGAAGTAGTCCACATAGGGCAGCCCCGGCTCAAAGAGGTCGAGCAGGTCGGGGCGGTCGATAGCGAGGATGTCCCAGGTGGTGACGACCCCGTGCTCCTTGGCGAACTTCAGAACCTCGGCGGTCGGCTGGCCGTCCATCTTGTCCATCAGGCAGGTCCCGCCGAAATGCAGGTAGTCCGCCTGGGCGAGCACATCCCAGTTGATATCGTCGAGCGAGAACTCGTTGTTCGCGCCGCGCACGTGCAGGGCCGGGCGCTCGCCGTTCGGACGAATGGGCAACATCGTGCAGGACGTCTGGACGTAATCCTTACGGACCAGGTTCGAGACGTCGATGCCGTACTTCTGCATGGTGAAGTGGATGAAGTTGCCCGGCTCGTCCACGCCGATGGCGGCCATCGCGATCACGTTGGCGCCCAGCTTGGCGAGGTCCACTGCGGTCCCGCCAGCGGTACCAGCGACCGTCAACCTGATCTCTTCGAGAAGGTCAATATTCTGGCCCTCAGGAATACGGGTGACATACCGGCCCAGGATATCGAGGATGGTCACGCCCATCGTGACTACAGTAGCCATAGCTTGCTCCTTCTGGATGCATAGCGAAAAAGTACCTAAACGGCCTGGCACATCCGCTTCCAAACCTGCTGCCGGGGGAGCCAGGCATTCACCCCGGCAGGCAGGGTACATCACGTAACCCCGCGCCGCAGCGCAACACGCCCCAGGCCGGGTCCCTGACGGGAACCCTGGCAGACCACGCAGTGGCCAGCTTGTAGCGTGTTTCCGCCCAGGGCAGCAGGGGGTCAGGCGGTCGTCAGTTCCGTCTCGATCTTGGTCCCATCCTCACCAAACAGGGTGATCGCGTCGAGGGGACACATCACCCACACATCCTCAGACACGTGCACGCCGGTCTCCGGCGGGACTTTGGCCTTGATGACCTGCTCACCGATCTGGATGACGAGCAGATATTGGCCGCCGACGGTGATCGTCTTGCGCACAAGCTTGCCATGCACAGCGCCAGCCGTCGCCTGCGGGTAGACGTGCACGTATTCAGGCCGGATGCCCACGGAAACGCGCTTGTCGCCCCGGACGTTGTGGAAGCGCACCGGCGTGTCGAACAACGGTGCGGCGAGCGTAGGCGTCCCGTTGACCTGATACTCCACGAAGTTCATGCCGGGGTTGCCGAGGAACCAGCCGCCAAACACGTCGTTGGGATAGTTGTAAAGCTTGCGCGGGTTGTCGCGCTGCACGATCACGCCATCCTTCATCAGCGCGATCTCGTCGGCGAGGGTCATGGCCTCGGTCTGATCGTGCGTGACGTAGATGATCGTCTGGTTGTACTGCTTGCTCAGGCGCTTGAGAGCGGTCTTGAGCTGTACGCGCGAGTTGACGTCCACGTTGGTGATCGGCTCGTCAAAGAGGATGATCTTCGGCTGGCGGGCGACGGCGCGGGCCACGGCGACCTTCTGGCGCGAGGCGTTGTCCAGCGTCGAGACGTCGGCGCGAAGCACGTCCTCAAGGCCGAGGGCGTGGGCAACGTCCTCGATGCGGCGGCGGCGCTCGGCCTTATCGAGCTTGTCCTCAAGCAGCGGCAGCTCGAGGTTGCTGTAGACGCTGATGCCCTTGTAAACGACCGGGTACTGGAAGACCATGCCGATGTTGCGGCGCTGCGGCGAGAGGTGCGTCACGCGCTCATTATCAAAGTAGACCTCGCCGGACGTGGGCGCCTCCAGCCCGGAGATGATGCGCATCAGGGTCGTCTTGCCGCAGCCAGACGGGCCGAGCAGGCACGTCACGGCGGAGGATGGGAAGGTTACCGTGATGTCGTTCACGGCGACGACGTTCCCGTTATAGACTTTGCGGAGTTTTTCTACACGTATCTCGGCCATGTTCAGATGACTCCCTGCCCCAGCCGCAGGCCGGTGTCCGGATCAAAGATCACCAACGCTTCCGGGTTCACGCTGACCAGCACATCGTCGCCGTTCAACAGGTGATCTTTCCGATGGGGCAGCACGGACTCGAAGCTGAAGTCCCCCTTCTGAAGATACAGCACCAGCTCGCCGCCCAGGTCTTCGCTCAGCATCACGCGCGCATCGACCGTCAGGCAGTCGTCCGAGGGCTTCTCGTTGATGTAGAGATGTTGGGGCCGGACGCCGACCACCACCTCGGAAGGGTACGCGGTGCTATCGTCCAGGGCCACGAAGAAGTCAAACAGCCGGGTATGGCAGCACAGCCGGTCGCCCTGGCCCTCCAGGGTCCCCTTGAGCAGCGTCGCCTCAGGGAAGCCGAGGGTCAGCATGGTGCGGGCGTGGCGCGGCTTGTAGTAGACCTCCTCCACAGGCCCCTGCTCCACGATGCGACCATCGGTAAGGACCGCGATCTCATCCGCCATCATCAGCGTCTCAAGCGGATCGGAGGTGGTGTAGATGAAGGTCGCGTTGAGCGTCTCGCGCAGGCGGCGGAAGTCGTCAAAGAGCTGCTCGCGGAGCTTGTAGTCCAGGCCGGTCAGCGGGTCGTCGAAGATGAAGATCTCGGTTTTCTTGACGATACCGCGCGCGATCGCGACGCGCTGCTTCTCGCCACCGCTCAACTGGTCGGGCTTCTTGCTCAGCAGGTGCGTGATCTTGAGCAGGCTCGCGGCCTCCTCCACAACCGGCTTGATGCTGGCCTTGGCGACCCCGGCCAGCACGAGCGGGTACGCAATGTTGTCGTAGACCGTATAGTGCGGATAGAGCGCGAATGACTGCGGCACATACCCGATGTTGCGCTCGCTGGGGATGACGCGCGTCGAGTCCTGACCCCGGATATAGATCGTGCCGCTATCCGGCTTCTCCAGGCCGACGATCAGGCGCTGCAACACAGACTTACCACTGGCCGGTCCACCGAAGATAACGGTAAAGGTCCCCTCGTTGATCTTGAGGTCCGCACCCTTCAGGACATCGGTGCGCTTGTACGATTTGGTTACTTGGGAAAGCTCAATGGCAACCATCTAACTATCCTCGACCGAGCTGGAGCAAGTATGGGGTGAGCCTGATGCTGAGGACGCAGACGGCCGCCACGATAGCCAGCCCGATGACAAGGTACGTCACGGACTGCCGGAAGTTCGACTCCGGCGGGACGTTACCGAAGGGGATCTGGACGAGCGTTGCGCCGATCAACAGCAGCATGCCGTATTTATAGACCTCACGCGATGACTGCTGGGCGATGAGCACGAAGCTCAGCAGCAGCAGGACGATCACCACTGCCTGGAGCCGGGCGGCGAACGGAGTTCTGGGCTTTTTCATGGCTAGACCTCACCACGCACTGTACCGAACGTCATGCCGACCAGGAGATACTTCTGGAAGAAGTAGATCGCAACGATGGGCGGCAGAATGTAGAGCGTCGTCAGCGTGGCGACGAAGGTCCAGTCCGTTCCGGCGGTGTTCGCCACGCCGATCATGAGTGCCGTCGGGATCATGGTGGTGCTCTTGCCACCGATGATGAAATTGATCAGGAACTCGTTCCACACGAAGATCAGGTTGAAGATGAAGGCCGCGATGAAGCCCGGACGGACCTGCGGCAGCACGACCTTGAACAAGACATGCAGCCGGGAGCCACCGTTCACCAGGGCCGTCTCGTCGTAGCGCAGGGAGACGCCGTCGATGAAGCCCTTCAGGATCCAGACGGAGAACGGGATGCTGAACATCGCGTAGAACAGCATGATGCCCATCCACGAGTCCTTCCAGCCGAAGGCCGTGTACATCAGGAAGAGGGGCACCACGGTCGCGGCGGCGGGAACCATGCGGATCGAGAGCAGGATGAACATCATGAAGGAGGTGCCCCTGGGCCGGAAGCGCGAGAAGCAGTACGCCGCCATGAAGGATACCAGGAGCGCCACCAGCACCGCCGCGATGGAGATCAGGAAGCTGTTAAGGAAATAATCCCCCACGTTCGGGCGATCAAAGAAGGTCGTGTAGTTTTCCAGCGTAGGCCGGAACACGAACAACGGCGGCGTCGCCAGGATGCCGTCCTTCGTCTTCAGGGAGGCCATCGCGATCCACGCGATCGGCGAGAAGAACAGCAGCGAGATCAGCCACAGCAGAATATGGTACAGTCGTTGACGGAGTGTGGAGTTCATGGCTATACACCCTCTGCCCGCCTGCGGTTCAGGATGAACAGGTAAATAGACGTGAAGGCAATCGCAGTGAGCAGCAAAATCACGGCCAATGCGGAGGCCCAGCCCAGGTTGAAGGCCTCAAAAGCCTTGCGGTAGAGCGTAATTGCGATCAGCTCGGTCGTGTTGCCGGGGCCGCCGCGCGTCAGCGAGAAGATCAGGTCCATCGTCTTGAAGGAGTCGATGGTGCGCAGCAGGATGCCCAGCATGAGGATGAACTTACCGTTGGGCAGGATGACGTAGCGGAAGCGCTTGAACCACGAGAGCTTATCGATCTGGGCCGCCTCCAACTCCGCTTTGGGCACGGAACCCAACGCCGCCAGGGTGATCAGGATCATGAACGGGGTCCACATCCAGACATCAACGGCCAGGGCAGCGGCGAAAGCGGTGGAACGGTCACCCAACAGGTTGGGTGGCATGCTACCCGTGATCTTAGAGATGACGAAGCTGATCAGCCCGAAAGTCGGGTCGTACATCAGGCGGAAGAAGATGCTGGCTGCGACGGGCGTGATCATCATCGGCGCAAACAGCAGCGTCAGAGCGAGACGCCGACCGGGCAGCTTGGCGCTGCCCCAAAATAGGAGGCCCAGCAGGAAGCCGAGGGCGGTTTCAATGCTCACCGAGCCAAAGACCCAGATGAGCGTTTTGCTGAAACTGAGCCACACGCTGTTATCGGTGATGATATCAGCGAAGTTCTCAAATTGAACATACCGCTCGCCACGGCCACTGATGAGCGAGTACCGGTAGAAGCTCAGGCCGATCATCCAGAGCGTGGGGATCACGTTCCAGACGATGAAAAAGAGCAGGGCCGGTACCAACAGTAGGCTGGGCAAGGTGCGCTCGCGGCGGTCGAGGGCGCGCCCTAAGCGTGCCCACAAGGAAGACTGCCGAACTGGCGCGACCGCTTGCTGAGATGAATTCACATATTGCATCGGGCATGACCGCCTTAACAACTACATGACTTCAATTAACACAGTGCGTGGTGGGCAGAAGGCTCTGCCCACCACGGTAACTCACTTAAACGTGCTTACTCGAGCGTGATGTCGTCGCACACGTCGGGCGGCGGATTGTCCGTGCGGCCCGCGTCGTACAGGATCTCCTGCTGCTGGCAAGCGATCCAGTTCAGGGTGTTCATCGCGTCAGAGACCTGGCCGGAAGCGAAGGCCGTCCAGCCCTCCTGCTGCACCGCGAGCAGCTCCGAGTAGGTCGGCTCGTGCCAGAAGTCACGCGCGGTCTCCTCGGTCAGCATGTCCTTGTAGGCGCGGTTCCAGACCTTGATCTCGTCGTAGCCCGGAGAATTGAGCGCCAGCTTGGTGGCCGGGTTACCGCCCATCTCGTTGAACTTGATCTGCGTCTCGGGCAGGTACCACCAGTTGAGGAAGTCATGCACGACGCGCATGTGGGCCTCGTCGTTGAAGGCGTTGATCACCCACGGCTGGCCACCGATCGAGTACACGCGCTTGACCGAGCCGTCCTCCTGGCGCTCGCCCGGCGGGACGACGACCATGTACTTGTCTTCCGTGCCCGGCGGGATCATGCCGTCACCCATGGCGGCCCACTGGAAGCCGGAGAAGACCTTGTCCAGCGTGAACACGTCCCCGATGTCCGGAATTCCGTAGATGAGCGCACCCGGCGGCGGGTAGTTCAG
>CAZGLU010000109.1:0-3173 GCA_964526095.1 uncultured Anaerolineaceae bacterium
CCACCCTATCCTACACTCTTTCCCTACACGACGCTCTTCCGATCTGGACGAGCAGGCCCACATCTTCCTGGCGCTCGGCGTCCGCCTGGGCGAACCGGCGCGCGAGCCGACCGAGCACATCACGCTGCGCCGCGTCCCGCTGGACGACGCGCTCCACATGGCGCGGTTGGGCGCAGTGCAGGACGGGCTGAGCGCGCTGGCGATCCTGCTGGCCGAGCCGGAGATCCGGGCGTACCTTGCGGAGCGCGAACGATGAGGCGGCTGCATCTGATCGTGGCGCTGCTGGCCGCGCTGGCGCTGGCCGCGTGTGGTGGCGCCGCACCCACACCCGAAGGCGATCCGCCGCTGCTGGTCCGCATCGACTCGATGCCGAAGGTGATCGCGACGGTGGTTCTGACCGACACGCCCACCGCCGTCGTCGCGGGGGATGAGGGCGAGGCGGTCGCCGTAGCGGAACCGACCGATACCCCGGCCCCGCCGCCCGCCACACCCACCATGACGCCCTACGTCGGCATCTTCCTCGGCGCGCCCGCCTCAGATGGCGAGGACGCCGAGCCGCCGTCGACCATCGCCCCGTACATGGTCAACCCCGGTTTTGGCGTGGCGTCCAGCGGCGGCAGCCCCGTGCAGCCCGGCGGGGGGGCAGGTGCGGGCGGCTGCACCGCGCCGATCGCGTCCGCCTTCGCCGGGGCCTACAGCCAGGTCCAGGACCGGCTCGGCTGCCCGCTCAGCGGCGGGATCACCGTGCAGCTTGTGGGGCAGCCGTTCGAGCGCGGGCAGATGATCTGGCGCGACACCAAGCAGATCTACGCCATGGCGAGCAGCGGCCAGTTGTGGCAGGTCGGGGATAGCTGGAACGAGGGCATGCCCGCCGACGACCCGGCCTTCGCCGCGCCGGAAGGGCGCGTGCAGCCGGTGCGCGGCTTCGGGCTGGTGTGGCGCAGCAACCAGGCGATCCGGGATGCGCTCGGTTGGGGCCTGCGCGGCGAGGCCCCGTACACCGGAACGTGGCAGGACTTCGAGCGCGGCGCGATGCTCACCGGCGTGGACGGCGGCACCTACGCCCTCTTCCCCGCCGAGGGCCAGTACGTCGGGCCGCTGGGGTAGCGCGCTCGCTACAGCCGCCGCCCCTCCAGCGCCGGGACCCTGCGCCGGACCTCGTCCACGAGGTCCAGGTCGATCGTCACCGTATACAGCCCCTCCGGCTCGCCCACCTCCAGCACCGCCTCGCCCCACGGATCGATCACGCACGAGTGGCCGAAGAAGTGCGTGCCGTCGGCGTCAACCCCGGTGCAGTTCACCGCGACCATGTAGCACTGGTTCTCGATCGCCCGCGCGCGCAGCAGGGTGCGGTAGTGTTCCCGGCGGGGATGCGGCCACGCTGCGGGCAGGAACACGATCCCCGCGCCGTCCTCGGCGTAGCGGCGGAACAACTCCGGGAAGCGCAGGTCATAGCAGATCGCGAACCCGGAGCGGCCCCACGGCAGGTCGATCGACAGCGGGGCCTCGCCCGGCGTCAGCCATTTATCCTCGTCGGTCAGGGGGAACAGGTGGATCTTGCGGTACGCGCCCATGACGCCCATACGCGGTGAGATCACCGCCACGGTGTTGTAGATCCCCACGCCGCGCTTCTCGTACATCGAGCCGAAGATGTGCAGGTTGCTCTGCCGCGCCAGCGCCGCGAGCTGGGCGAACAGGCCGCCGCTGAGCGAACTGGCGACCTCGCGGCCTTTGTCGTAGGCCAGCCCGGCGTCCCACAGCTCCGGGAAGACCACGACCTCGACGCCGCGTGCCGCCGCCTGCGCCACGTATTCCTGCACGCGCATCCAGTTGATGCGCGGCTCACCCTTGCGGACGTTCATCTGCACCAGGGCCAGGCTCAAGGGGGTCATCAGGCTATCCTTTCAGCACGTGGGCCAGCCTCATATCTCGGCATGCTTCAGCCAAAATTCGATCACCGCCGCGCTGGCCTCCTCGATGGTCAGCGCCGTGGTGTCCAGCCGCGGCAGGTCGAGCGTCGTCACGCGCCACTCGCGCTTCAGGCGGCTGATCAGCGTGGCGCGGTTGTTCGGGTTGTGGAACCAGGCCCCGCGCGTGACGTACAGCCGCCGCAGGATCTCGTTCACGGCGCACGTCAGCGTCAGGACCGGCCCCGTGTCAATCAGCCGCGCGCGGTTCGCCTCGTCCAGCATCGCCGGGCCGGAGATGACCAGCACGGCGTGGCGGTGCAGCGAGAGGTCGCGGATCGCGTTCGCCTCCAACGCGTTCAGCCGCGACTCCCCGAACAACTCGCGGATCTCGTCGGCGGACTGCCCCTCGCGGCTGAGGATCTCCGTCTCCAGGTCGAAAAAGGCCGCGCCCAACTGCCGCGCCACCGCCCGCCCGATCGACGTCTTTCCGGCGCCCATCGGGCCGGTGAGCGTGAGGTTGCGGTATGGGGCGCCTTCGTACAGCGTCATGCTGCGTCGGCCCTGTTCACCCGCCAGCCCGGATACCATGCGTCGAGCAGCGGCAGCAGGTCGTGCAGGGTGGTGATGGTGCCGTCCGGCACGATGCCGTTGCGCGGCGGGGACGCGCCGGGCGTCACGCGCAGCACGGCCTGCATCCCGACCTCCTGCGCGCCGCGAATGTCGGCTTCCAGGTTGTCCCCGACGAAGACGGCCTCGCACGGCTCGATCGCCAGCACCTCCAGCGCCTTTTTAAAAATGGACGGGTGCGGCTTGATGTAGCCGACGTCCACCGCTGCGATGCGGCAGTTGGGGAACCACTCGAACAGGCCGAACGCCTGCAACTCGCGGTCCCGGTAGACCATCGGCAGCGAGGCGTTGGTCACGATGCCCAGCTCGACCCCGTGCCGCCGCAGCTCCGGCAGCACCTCCAGCGCGTCCGGGAAGGCACGCTGCCCGGCGGGTGGCTGCCAGTCGTACGCGATCATCAGGCGCTCCATGTCGATCCGTTCGGGCGGCACACCCAGGCTCACCAGCGTATCGGTCAGCACCTGCATCACGCTCGGCGCGACATAACTCTCCGCGCTGTCACTCCACATGCGCCCCAGGCCCTGAGCGAAGGCGCTGAAGAACGCCATCGCGTCCACGCCCTCCAGCGGATGCTGCTCGCTGTTCACAAACTCAAAAACGCGCTTCAACCGCCGAGCCTGGTAGTCCTCCCACGGC
>CAZGLU010000109.1:3183-9148 GCA_964526095.1 uncultured Anaerolineaceae bacterium
CACGACGCTCTTCCGATCTGGCTCGGCGGCGTCCCAGTCCACCAACGTCTGATCCAGATCGAAAATGACTGCTTTCAACATACTCCATCGTTCCTGTCGTCCGGCACCTCCGTGCCCGCGCCACACCTTCCGCCCGGCGGCGGATCGGGCGCGGGTGCCTGTGCATCGGTTCACGAAGGCGGGTGGCATTGGCCCTATTCTAACATATCAGGCGCGTTCGTGAGGGGAGAGCCGACGGCCGCGCCGGGGATCGCTCAGCCGCCCAGCATGGCGCGGTATACCGCGACCGTCTGCGCCGCGACCTGCGCCTGGGTGTAGCGGTCCAGCACGCGCTGGCGCCCGCGCGCGCCGAGTTCGTCCCGCAGCGCCGGATCGCGCAGCAGGTCACGCAGCGCCGCCGCCAGGGCCGGGACGTCACCCTCCGGCACGATGCGCCCGGCGTCCCCGATCACGTCCGGGATCGCGCCGCTGTCCGACCCCACCACCGGGACGCCGCAGGCTATCGCCTCGACGATCACCCGGCCAAACTGCTCCTTCCAGTTCGGGCGCGTGCGCGAGGGGATCGCCAGCACGTCAAGGCCCTGGTAGTAGGCGGGCATGTCGGTCGAGGGCAGCGTGACGACCTTGACGCGGTCCGCGATCCCCAGCCGTTCCGCCTGCGCGAGCAGCGCGGCCTTCTGCGGGCCGTCGCCCGCGATGGCGAGGCGCCAATCCCCCTCGACCTGCGCCAGCGCGGCGATCAGGTCTGCGCCGCCCTTCTCCTCGACCAGCCGCCCCGCGAACCCGACGACGAACGCCCCGTCCGGGCGCGGCTGGCGCGGCGGGCGGAAGACGTCCGGATCGACGCCGAACTGCGGGATCACCGCCAGCGGCCCGGCGTAGCCCTTCGCCCGCCAGACCTCCGCCGCGCTCTGCGTGCCCACGATCGCGTGATCGACGTGGTGCAGTACCCAGCGCTCGCCCCACCGGAAGGGCGGCGGGTAGCGGCGCGCGATGTTCTGCCAGCTAAAGAACAGCGTCTTCGCCCCGGCGCGGCGGGCGTGCCACAGCGCGTGCCACGTCGCGAGGTTGTACGGTTCCTCGTCGATGTGCACCACGTCGGGCCGGAAGGCGCGCACCTCCGCGCCGAAGCGGGGGTAATAGTGCAGGTGGAAGTTCCCGTTGAAGCGGACCGGCGTCGCGCGCAGGTCATAGCCCGTGACGTGCGCGCGCTCCAGGCGCAGCTCGCCACGTGCGTCCTTCCAGCTCGGCGGGACCAGCACGCGCAGCTCGACGTCCGGCAGGCGTGCCATTTCCTCCAGCTTGCGCTGGTACGCGCCCACCACGAGCGCCTTCGAGAGCATGAGGATTTTCAAGATCGTCGCTCACCTGACCGTGCTATAATTCAGCCGATTCGTGGTTGGCCGGAGCCTGCTGCCGGACCGGAAGGGACAGATCAACATGTCTCTCAAGTTGATCACGACGATAGGCGTCTATGGTTTCTCCGAAAACCGCTTCTTTGACACGTTAACCACCGCCAGGGTCGATACCTTCTGCGACGTCCGGTTCCGGCGCGGCGTGCGCGGCCCGGAGTATGCGTTCGCCAACAGCCAGCGCCTGCAAGCCCGGCTCGAGGCGCTCGGCATTCGCTACGTGCACCTGAAAGACCTCGCCCCCTCGGATGCGATCCGCAGGGACCAGCAAGCCGTCGACAAAAAGGACGGGACGGGACAACGCGGGCGGACGACCCTGAGCGCAGCGTTCATCGAGGCGTACCAGCGCGAGTACCTGAGCACCTTCGATGCGACGGCGTTCGTGGAAAGGCTGGGCACAGAGGCGAAAATCATCACGCTGTTCTGCGTCGAGCGCTGGCCTGCCGCGTGCCACCGCTCGCTGCTGGCGGACCGGCTGGCCCACGACCTGCATGTGGAAGTGCAGCACCTCCTGCCATAGCCGCGCGCCCTCAATACACAAACTCCCGAATATCGTAGCGGCTGATGTGCGGGACGCCGCCCGCCGCCGAGAAGCGCAGCCCGCGCTCGATCTGCTCGCCCTGCGCGACGCGCTCCTCCGGCGTGAGGGGCCGCAGCCCGGCGTCGTAGGCGTCACGGGCGTAGTCCATGCCCTCGCTGACGTGCAGCTCGGAGAAGTAGATCAGGTCGTCCATGTCCAGCGGCATGGCGTTGAGCGCGTCGATCGTGTCGCGCACGTGGGCCGCCGCGTACTGCTGCCCGCCCGCGCCGAGCAGCACGATCACGCCCACCGACACGCCGCCCGCCTTGATCGCGCGCACCGCCTCGACCACGTCCCCCGGCTCGCCGGGCTTCTTCAGGAAGCGCAGCAACGGCGCGTGGCCGCTTTCCATGCCGATGTAGACCGTCTTCAGGCCGCGCTCGCGCAGCGCCGCGTAGTCGGCGGCGGTCTTCTTCTGCCCGCTGAAGCCGTCCAGGAAGGCGTACAGCCCGCCCAGCCGCTCGACGTCGTAGACCTCATGCACGACCTCGACCAGCGGCAGCAGCATCTTCATCGGGATCACCAGCGCGTTGGCGTCGCCCAGGAAGATCGTGCGGCGCAGGCTCAGCCCGTCGCCGAGGAAGTCCCGCACGGCGCGGGCGTGCTCGCGGAAGGCATCTGGCGGCTTGATGCGGAAGGCGCGGTCGCGGTAGAAGGTGCAGAAGGTGCAGGTGTTGAACGAGCAGCCCTCGGCCAGTTGCAGCACCACCGCGAAGTACTGGTCGGGCGGCAGGATGCCCACCGGCTTGTACACGTCCAGGTAGCGTGCCGCGTCCGCCGCCGAGCGTTCCGCGTCGAAGGCGATCGCGCGCTCGAAGCCCAGGCGGGCCTGCTCGTCCAACGCCCCGTTGAGCGCCGCCGTGCCGGTCCGGATCGCGTCGTAGAGCGCGATCATCTGCGCGCGCGCCCGCGCCTCGACCGTCGCGCGGGCCTCGTCCGGCGACAGCCAGCGCCGCTCGCGCACGCGGCCCGGCAGCACCCACTTGGCGACCATCTTGCCGTCCAGCCCGCGCCGGTAGGTGATGTTCTCAAGCTGTGCGGTCCACAGCCGCCCGGCGTAGTCGTAGCTGAACACGTCCGGCTCGCCCTGCCGCCGCTCGATGCTGACCGTCAGGCAGTTGCGCTTGACGCTGACCGTCACCGGGCGCCCGTCCCAGGTGCCTAACAAAACCGCCACGCCGTCCGTCCTTCTCGCTACCAGTACATGCTCGTCCGGCCTTACCGGGCAGGGCAAGCCCCACCCCTACGCAGATCGGGCGCCTACTCGCCCTCGGCCTCGCGTTCGAGCCGGTCGAGCGTCGCCTCCATCAGCTCGACCGCCTCGCGCAGCGTGCCCGCGTCGAAGGCGAACCGCACCCCGGCGGCGGCGAACAGGTCCGGCAGGGACGCCGTGCCGCCCAGGCTCAGCGCGCGCCGGTAGTCGCGCACGGCCTGCGCCTGATCCTGCAACGCGTTGCGCCACACCAGCACCGCGCCCAACTGCGCCATGCCATACTCGACGTAGTAGAACGGATCCTGGATGATGTGGCTCTGCAAGCGCCAGTACATGCGCAGATGGTCCTCAATACCCGACCAGTCGAGGTGGGGCAGGAAGCGCTGGTGCTGCTCCGCCCAGACGTCGTCACAGCGGGCCGGATCGTGCGCCTCGTCAGGGTGCTCGTAGACCCAATGCTGGAAGGCATCGACCGCCGCCATGTACGGCCAGAAGTTCAGGATGCCCTCCAGGTGCTCCGCCCGCGCGCGGGCCGCCTCCGCCTCGGTATAGAAGCCGCCCGCGTCGCGTGCCAGGTACGGCGCGCCCAACAACTCCATCGCCATCGAGCCGACCTCGACAAACTCGATCGGGATGCCGGTCAGCTCGCGCTGGTGGTAATAGGGCAGGTGCGACGCCTCGAAGTAGTGGAAGGCGTGCCCCCCTTCGTGCAGCAGGGTTTGCACGTCGTCGTGGATGCCCACCGCGTTGGCGAAGATGAAGGGCCGCCGCGAAAAGGAGAACTCCGTCATGTAGCCGCCGGACGCCTTGTGCTTGCGGCTCTCCAGGTCGAGCAGGTTTTCCTCATGCATGACGCGGTAATAGCCGCCCAGGTCGGGGTCCACGCGATCGAAGATCGCCTGCATGCGCTCATTCAGCTCGTCGATGGTGTCGAACGGCTTCAGCGGCGGGCGGCCCTTCGGATCGGGCGCGAAGAACCAGAAGTTATCCCACACGCGCACCGTGTCCAGGCCCATGCTCGCCTGGCGGCGGGCGCTCAGCCGCCGCGTGACGGGGACCACAACCTCCTCGATCGCCGCGTGGAAGGTGGCGCAGTCCTCCGGCGTATAGTCGAAGCGGGCCAGTTCCTTCCAGCGATAGTCGCGGTAGCTATCGAACCCGGCGTTGCGCGCCATCTGCACCCGGCGGTCGAGCAGCTTGCCCCACAGCACGTCGATCGGGTCCCGTAATTCGATGGCGGCGTCCAGTGCCGCACGCCAGGCCCGCTCGCGCACGCCCCGGTCGGCGTCCACCAGCTTCGCGAGCGCCTGCGGGAAGGCCAGTTCCTCGCCGTCCCATTCGACCGTCAGCCCGCCCCGGATCTTCGAATACTCCGCGTTCAGCTTGTCGATCTCGGTGCGCAGCGGCAGGTTCTCCGCGCGGAAGATCTCCGTCTCCACCCGGATCCGGCGCAGCGGCACGGCCATGCCCTCCGGCTCCAGCCCGCTCGCCAGCAGCTTTTCGTTGAGCCGGTGCTCCAACTCGCGCGCCTTCGGCATGATCTGTTCGGCGTAGGCGTTGAACCGCGCGTGACCGGCCTCGTCGTCCGTGTGAGTCGTGGTGTGGACCTCCAGCCGGGCATAGGCTTCGGAGATCAGGCTTTGCAACAGCGTCCAATCCGCCAGCCATTCCGCGACCGTCTCGGCGGTGAGCGGGCGCGCGGCCAACTCGTCGGCGTAGGGCTGGATCTGGTCCCAGGTCCACGTCATGAACTCGTCAATGGTTGAAGGGAGTGTGCGCTCCATCTTGTTCGCTTTCTCTTGGCTCGTCATTCCAGGTCCAGGTTGTACACGTCACGGCGGTTCCAGCCCGCCGCCTCCGCAACGGCGCGCGCCGCGTCCTTGCGCGATTCCCCCGCCGCGAGCCGGTCGCTCAGTGCCGCCCGCACGCGGTCCGCCGTCCAGGGCTGGCCCGCCGCCGCGTCGTCCGTCGCCCCGCCGATCACCAGCGTGATCTCGCCCTTCGGCGGGTTCGCGCGGTAGTGCGCCAGCACCTCGCTGGCCGGGCCGCGCCGCACCTCCTCGAACAGCTTGGTCAACTCGCGCGCCACGGCCACCGGGCGATCCCCCAACACCTCGCGCACCGCTTCGAGCGTGTCCGCCAGCCGGTGCGGGCTTTCGTAGGCGATCAGCGTTGCGCGCTCGTTCTTGAGTTCGGCCAGCGCATCACGCAGCGCCTTGTCCTTGCGCGGCAGGAAGCCCACGAACAGGAAGCGGTCGGTGGGCAGGCCGGAGGCGACCAGCGCCGCGATGGCCGCCGACGCGCCGGGCAGCGGCACAACCGTGATCCCGCGCGCCAGCGCCGCCTGCACCAGTTCGTAGCCGGGGTCGGAGACGCCCGGCGTGCCCGCGTCCGACACCAGCGCCACGTCGCCCTCGTCCAGCGCGGCGAAGATCGCGTCCAGCTTGGCGAGCTTGTTATGCTCGTGGTAGCTGGTCAGCGGCGTCGAGATCTCGTAATGCGCCAGCAGCTTGCGCGTCGTGCGCGTGTCCTCGGCGGCGATCAGGCGCACCTCGCGCAGCACGCGCAGCGCGCGCAGGGTGATGTCCTCCAAATTGCCGATCGGCGTCGGGACGAGGTAGAGCGTCGGCATCGGGCGGCTCCAGTTACACACGGGACGGTCCCCTGGTGTATTATAGACTCAAACGAAGGCGAGAAGCAGATGCCCCCACAGCCTGACCTCGAAGCCCGCCGCGAGCGCATGGTCCGCGAGCAGTTGAT
>CAZGLU010000110.1:0-832 GCA_964526095.1 uncultured Anaerolineaceae bacterium
GGTCATCGTAGATCGGCTCGTGGCGGAACAGCACGCCGATGATCAGGTCCGGCTCCAGCGCAGCGATCGATTCGAGGCTCGGCTCCTGGCGCGTGCCCACGTCCACGACATCATCCCCTAGCTCCGGCTCGACGTTGACCCATGCCTCATACCCGGCCACGTCCGCCACACCGACCGGCTGGATGCCCAGCGCCAGCAGGTCCTCCGCGTACGTCCATTCGAGCACGACGACGCGCTCCGGTATACTCTCGATGATCGTGACCCCGGCGGCGTGCTCGATCTCGCGCGGCGCGTCGGCGTCCGGGGCATCGGTCGCGGCGGGATCATCGTCCTGGCCCGCCACCGTTGGCGCGGAGAGCAACGCGGCCACCGAAAACATCAGCAGGGCGAGCGTGCCGACCAGGGTCAGCGCCAGCCAACGCATGGGGGAACGTGGGTCCTGCATCGTAATCGTCCTTCCTGAACGGGATCTTTGGGCGAACAGAGGTTAAGATATCCGCAAGAAACCGTTAAACGACACCAAACGGCTTGCGACCGAATGCACAAGCGGTTACTATTTTGTAGATCATCATCTGAAAAATCTAGGCCGTGGCATTAAAGCCCGGTTTTCCATGCGCGAATTTACGGTTTCAACGGCCTTTAAACCTGGGCCGGACGGGAAGGACGACACGCGACGATATGTGCCCCACGGTTTGGTTTTACCTGGGCGAGATCTATCGCCTGCAAGAGGGCCGCGATTGGGTAACGCTTTCGATGGTGGCGGACGCGATGGGGGTCTCGCTGCAAGCCGCCTCACGCATGATCCGCCGCATGGCAGAGAACGGCACGATCG
>CAZGLU010000110.1:842-9092 GCA_964526095.1 uncultured Anaerolineaceae bacterium
GATCGAGCACGAGCCGTATAAGGGCATCCGCCTGACGCCGCAGGGCGAAACGATCGCGCTGCAAGTCATCCGCCGACACCGGATCATGGAAGCGTTCATGGTGACGGTCATGGGCTTCGGCTGGGAAGAAGTGCATGAGATGGTGGAAAACCTGGAGCGCGGCGTCACCGACCAACTGATCGAGCGCATGGACGAGCTGGCCGGACACCCGACGCGCTGTCCCCACGGGGAGCCGATCCCCACGAAGGACGGCGTGATGCCGGTGATCGCGGATCGACCGCTGAGCGAGTGGGCCGAGCACAAGGAGGCGCAGGTCAGCCGCGTCAAGACGCACGACGTCGAGAAGCTGCGCTACCTGCGCGAGGTGCGGCTGGTGCCGGGTACGCGCGTGACCGTCACCGCGCGCAGCCCGTTCAATGGGCCGGTACACCTCCAGCGCGAAGGGGAAGCCTTTGTGATCGGGAACGAACTGGCGAGCGAGCTATACGTCGAGGCGCCGTAGTCCAACCGGCGACACAGGTGAACGTCAAACAAGGAACATGCCCGGCTGACCCACACGCGCCGGGCATGTTACGTTTTATGTTCTTTATGTTCTACAGGGCCGCTAAGCCGGTGGCAAGGTCCGGCGATTCAGGTCATCCAGGGTCGTATTCAGGCGCTCCAGGGTCACCAGCAGGCGCTCATCGATCGTCGGCTCCGCCGCCGCTTCTTCCGCAACCTCCTGCCGGCGCCGGGCGCGCGTCATCGCCTCATTGACCGCCTTCACCAGGAGGAACACCGCGAAGCCCACGATCAAGAAGTTGATGAGGGAATTGATGAACAAGCCGTAGTTGATCGTGACTGCAGGATCGTCCCCGCTTGCCTCCTTGATCGTGATCGCGAGATCCGAAAAATCGACGCCGCCCACCAACACGCCGATCGGCGGCATGAGCACGTCATTGACTAACGAGTTGATCACGGTCGTAAAGGCCGCGCCGATGATGATACCAACTGCAAGGTCCAGGACGTTGCCGCGCATAATGAATTCGCGGAACTCTCTAAGCATGTTGCCCTCCGCTGTTATTTGGCTCACGACCAAGGCGATACTTACATTATGCAGCCGTTAACACAGAGAAGGCAACTGCCTGCCTATATCACTTACCGGATTGCTTCGATGGCGCGGCACAGCACATCGACCGCCGTCGCGTACTCACGCAGGCTGATCCGCTCCTGCGGCGTATGGTCCAGGGCGCTGTCGCCGGGGCCATAGGCGACCATCGGGCAGGACCAGTGCGCGCCCACCACGTTCATATCGCTCGTGCCGCCCTTCAGCACGAAGCCGGGCTGCACACCCTCCGCCCGGATCGCCGCGAGCAGCGTGCGCACGAGCGCGTTATTCTTATCGCCCCGGTAGGCGACCTCCGCCCCGTAGGCCCGCCACGCTGCATCCGGATCGGCCAGGGACGCGACCGCCGCCTCCACGTCTGCCGGGGGTAGGCGCGGCGGGAGCCGGAAGCCGATCGTCATGTCCAGCCGGTCGTGAAAACCATCCGACGTGGTGTTGATATTCCGCAGACTGGGGAGCACCTGATCGAATGCGCGAGTTATTGCGGCGTTCTGCGCCTCACACCACGCGGCGACCCGCTCCCAGAACGCGGCCCCCAGCGCGCCGACGGTCGGCTCCGGGCGGGAGGTGTGCGCCACCGGGCGGGACAGCGAGTAATCCACCAGCAAGCGCCCCTTGTAGCCGAGCGTGATCCGATCCACGCCGCTCGGCTCCCCAATGATGCACGCATCCGGCGTGAAGCGATCCCGCACGTAGCGCGCGCCCTTGCTCGTCGCGGCCTCCTCCTCGACCGCGCCGACGACGACCACGCGCCAGCCCGCCGGGATCGTCGCCCGCGCCGCCGCCTCCGCGAAGGCACACAGCGGCCCTTTGGCGTCCACGCTGCCGCGCCCGACCAGCCACCCATCCTCGACGCGCACCGGGATCTCGCCCGGCACCGTGTCGATATGGCCGAGCAGCAGCAGCGTGTGCGGCGCGTCGGGCGCGCCGCGCGCCCCACAGGCATTACCGACCTCGTCCACCCACGCCTCAAAACCGTGCGCTGCCATCCACGCGACGAGGGTCTGCACGGCGGGCGCCTCCTGATATGAGGGGCTGTAGCACCGGACCAGATCGATCAGCAGCTCAGACACGCCCGGCCTCCCGCTCGACCTGCGCCCGGACCGCCTGGGCGGTCCGCCGCGTGTCGCCGGTGTGGGGCGTGGCGTAGGCGGCCCGCCGCACAGCGGACGCCGCCGCGCCATAGCCGAGGAAGTCGAGCAGCAGCGCCGCGCTGAGGATCGCCGCGCGGGGGTCCGCGATGCCCTGCCCTGCGATGTCGGGCGCGCTGCCGTGCACCGGCTCGAACAGCGCCGGGCGCCCCGCGCCGATGTTGGCCGAGGGCGCGATCCCCAGGCCGCCAGTCAGCCCGGCGGCGAGGTCGCTCAGGATGTCCCCGAACAGGTTGGTCGTCACGATGACGTCGAAGCGGGCCGGGTTCTGCACCAGCCGCAGCGCCGCCGTATCGACCAGAAGCTCCTCAACATGCAGATCCGGGTAAGCGGATGCCACGTCGAGCGCCGTGCGACGGAACAGGCCGCACGTCTCCTTGAGCACGTTGGCCTTGTGCACGATCGTCAACCGGCCGCGCCGCGCACGCGCCTGCTCGCACGCCACGCGCGCGATACGCTCCGACGCCTCGGCGGTGATCACCCGCTCGCTGATGGCGACCGCACCGTCCGCCTCCACGCGCTCGCGCCCGGCGTAAAGGCCCTCCGTGTTCTCGCGGACGATCAGCAGGTCGATCTCGCCCTGCACCGCCGGGCGCAGGTTGGCGAACAGGTCGAAGTGGCGGCGCAGCGTCAGGATCGGGCTGGCGTACCCCTCCACCTTGATCATCGGGGAGGACGTCGCGCCGAACAGGATCGCGTCGCCCGCTGCGCAGGCGTCGAGCGTCGCCGGGGGCAGCGCGTCCCCGTGGCGGCGGAACGCCTCGAACCCCGCTTCCGCCTCCTGAAAGCGCAGCGGCAGGCCGAGCGAGTCCAGCACCTCACGCGCCGCCGGGATCACCTCCCCGCCGATGCCATCGCCGGGAATGAGCGTGATCAGGTGCGTCATGTTCCGGCCTCCCCCTTGAAGCGCCGCTGCAACATCGGCACCAGCCCGCCCGCGTCCAGGATCGCCTGGACCGAGGGCGACAGGCGCGGGATGGCGAACGCCTGCCCCGCCGCGACGATCCGCCCGGCCTCACGGTCGATCCGGATCGTGTCACCGGTGCGCAGGCGCGCGCTCAGGCCGGGGCACACGACCGGCAGCACGCCCTGGTTGATGCAGTTGCGGTAGTAGATGCGGCTGAACGAGTCCGCCACGATGACCGGCACGCCCGCGTATTTGAGCGCGGTCACGGCCTGCTCGCGGCTGCTGCCACAGCCCCAGTTGCGCCCGGCCACGATCACGTCACCCGGCCGCACGCTCGCCGCAAAGGACGGATCGAGGTCCTCAAGCGCGTGCGCGGCGATCTCGTCCGGCGCGGTGACGGTGTAGGTGTAGCGCCCCGGAAAGATCACGTCCGTGTTCACGTCGTCGCCGTAGACCCACACGCGGTGCTCGGTCAGCATGGCACCACCTCCCTCGGATCGGCGATATGCCCGCAGACCGCGCTGGCCGCGACGACATACGGGCTGGCGAGGTACACCGGGGCGTCGGGCGTGCCCATGCGCCCGCGGAAGTTGCGGTTGGCGCTGCTGATCGTGACCTCGTCCGGGGCGGGCACCCCCATATGGTTGCCCATGCACGGCCCGCAGCCGGGCGTACCGATGGCCGCGCCCGCCTCCAGCAGCGTCTCGATGATCCCCTCGCGCAGCGCGTCCCGGTACACCTGCGAGCTGGCCGGGATGACGATCATCCGGCAGCGCACGCGCTGGCCGCGCAGCACCTCGGCGGCGGCACGCAGGTCTTCGAGTCGCCCGTTGGTGCACGTGCCGAGGAACGCCTGCTGTATCGGCTGCCCGGCGACCGCCGACAGCGGCACGACACGGTCCGGGCGGTGCGGCTGCGCGACCTGCGGCTCCAGCGCGCTCACGTCGAGCGTATACTCCGCGACGTATTCGGCGTCCGGATCGGGATAGAGCGGCGTGTAGTCGCGGGTCCGGCGCGGCTCCAGGTAGTCGAACACGGCCCGGTCGGGCGGCAGGTAAGCATTCTTCGCGCCGAACTCGGCCATCATGTTCGGGATGACCATGCGCGACTCGACCGAGAGCGAGGCCAGCGCCTCCCCCGCGAACTCCACCGAACGGTACAGCCCGCCGTCCGCGCCCAGGTCACCGAGCAGGCGCAGGCAGAGGTCCTTGGCCGTCACCCAGGGCGGCAGCGACCCGGCCAGCGTGATCCGCATCGACTCCGGCACGCGCACCCACAGCTCACCCGTGGCCCACAGCGCGGCCATCTCCGTGCGCCCGATCCCCGCGCCAAACGCGCCCATCCAGCCGAAGTGTGTGGTGTGGCTGTCCGCGCCGAAGATCGTCTCGCCGGGCAGCACGACCGCCTCCTCGCTCAGCACCTGATGGCAGATGCCGCGCCCGACCTCGTAGAAGTGCGTGATGCCCTGCGCCCGCACCCACTCGCGGATCTCGGCGTGGTTCTGCGCGTGCTTCGTCGTCGGGGCGGGCACGGCGTGGTCGAGCGTGATCGCCACACGCTCCGGGTAGGCGATGCGCGGCGCGCCCGTCTCCTCGAAGATGCGCCGGATCGCCGCCGAGTTGTCATGGCTGAGCATCACGTTCGGCGACACGTCGATCAGGTCACCGGCGCGCACGTCGTCCAGCCCGGCGGCACGGGCCAGCGCCTTCTCGGCGAAGGTGCGGCCCCCGGTCATGACGCACGCTCCGCCGCAGCCCGCAACAGTTGGTCGACCTCCTGCAGCGCCAGCGGCCGGACATCGGCGCGGCGCTTGACGTCCTGCGTGATGGCGCGCAGCGTCGCGTCGTCGAGGCTGAGGCCGAGCGTCTGCGCGCGCTGGCGCACGGCGTTCCAGCCGGTCAGCCGGTGGCCGATGGCGACCTCGCGCGTGAGGCCGAAGTCCTCCGGGCGCAGGATCTCGTAGGTGGAGGGGTCGGCCAGCACGGCCTTGGCGTGGATGCCCGCCTTGTGGATGAACGCGCTCGACCCGGTGATGTAGTTGTTGAACGGGATCGGCAGCTCACACAGGTCCGCGATCAGCGCATCGATGCGCGGCAGCAGCGGCAGGTTGTACTTGGCGACGTAGGCGCGGTCGAGGGTGTAAAGCCGCGCCACCAGCCCGCCGAGCGGCGTGATGCCGTTGCGCTCCCCGATGCCGAGCACGGTCGTATCGACGTGCGTCGCGCCCGCCTCGAGCGCGGCGCAGGCGTTGGCGATCGCGCAGCCGCTGTCGTTGTGGCCGTGGAACTCGACGTCCAGCCCGGTCAGGCGCACAAGCTGATGCACCATCGCGTACACCTGGCCCGGCGTCGCCACGCCGACCGTGTCCGCCACGCCGAGCCGGTTCACCAGGCCGAGGTCGGCCACGGCGAGATACACGCGCAGCAGGTCCGACTCGCGGCTGCGGAAGGTGTCCTCGGTGCTGAAGCGCAGGATGACGTCCGGCGCCTGCTCGCGCACGAAGGCCAGCACGTCGGCGGCCATATCCACGATCTGCGGGATCGACTTGCCGTGGCTGTGCTGCATGAGCTGAGGCGACGTGCCGATCACGATGTCGATGCCGTGCACGCCGGTATCCAGTGCGCGCAGCGCGTCATCACGGTTGCAGCGGATGTGCGTCAGGATGCGCGCGTTGAGGTCCAGCCCGACCACGGCGCGGATGTCGGCCTCGCTCTGCGGTGAGGCGCAGGGCGACGTCATCTCGATCATCTCGACGCCGAACGCATCGAGCAGCCCGGCGATCTCCAGCTTCTGCGCCGTGGTGAAGGTCGCCGTGCTGAACTGCTCGCCCTCGCGCAGCGTGCTTTCGATGATGCTGTAGTTATCCAGCGGCATCCGCCAGAACCTCCTCGACGGTCTCCACCGCCTGCCATAAATCGTCGTCCGAAATCACCAGGGGCGGCAGCAGCCGCAGCACCGTCCGCCCGGCGGGCAGCGCCAGCACGCCGCGCGCCTGCAAGGCGCTCAGCACCGGCGCGACCTTGCCGCGCAGCTCGATCCCGATCATCAGCCCGCGCCCGCGCACGTCCCGCACGGCGGCGCCGGGCAGGTGCGCGCGCAGGTGCTCAAGCGCCGCCTCCCCGCGCGAGCGCGCCCGCTCAACCAGGTCGGTGTGGCGCAGCACGTCCAGCACGGCCAGCCCGGCGGCGCACGCCAGCGGATTTCCGCCGAACGTGCTCCCGTGGGACGCGGGCGGCAGCGCCGGGACCGTCTCGGCCATCAGCGCGGCGCCCATCGGCAGGCCGCCCGCCATGCTCTTGGCGAGGCACAGCAGATCGGGCACGATGCCCTCCTGCTCGTAGGCGAACAGCGAGCCGGTCCGCCCGAAGCCGGTCTGGATCTCGTCCACGATCAGCAGCGAGCCGTTGGCGCGGCACAGGTCTTGCACAGTGCGCAGGTACCCGGCCTCCGCCGGGTGCACACCGCCCTCGCCCTGCACGACCTCGACGATCACCGCCGCGATCGTGTCGTCCAGCGCCGCCGCCAGCCGCTCGACATTGTTAAACGGCACGTGCGTCACGTCGGGCGCCAGCAGCGGCGCGAACGGCTCGCGGTAGTGGCGCTCCCAGGTGAGGCTCAGCGCGCCCAACGTGCGCCCGTGAAAGCCGCGCATCATCGCGACGAAGCCGCGCCGCCCAGTCGCCAGGTGCGCGATCTTCAGCGCCGCCTCGACCGCCTCCGCACCGCTGTTGCACAGGTAGGCGCGCGCCATGCCCGCCGCGTCACAGAGCGCGGCCTGGTACTGCGCGCGAACCGGGTTGTGGAACAGCTCCGGGCAGGCGATCAGATCGGCGGCCTGCGCCCGGATCGCGTCCAGCACCGCCGGGTGTGCGTGGCCCAGGTTGGCCGCGCCCTGCCCGCCCACGCAGTCGATGTAGCTGCGGCCCTCGGCGTCCTCCAGGCGGGCGCCGTGCCCGCGCACGATCTGCACGTCGCGCTTGATGTACGCGCCGCTGGTGTGGGCGTCCTCCAGGGCCGCCAGGTCAGGCCGTGTGCTCAGCATACGCCACCTCGCGCCAGATGTGCGTGCCCATACCGGACAGCGCCGCGTCGATGGGATCCTCCAGGCGGGAGTCGGCCAGGATCACGTGCGGCACGCCCGCCGCCTGCGCCGCCAGCAGCTTCTTCTTCATGCGGCCCTGGGCCAGCGGCTCGTAGCGGGGGATCTCGTCCAGCCCGAAGCATTCGACCAGCGAGCCGGGGTCGTCCACGTCGCGCAGCAGGCCGGGCACGTTGCTGAGGATGATCAGCGCCTCCGCGTCCAGCACGCGGGCGGCGATCGCCGCGACGAGGTCGCCGTCCACGTTCAGCCGCTCGGACGCCTCGCCCAGTGCGACCGGCGCGATCACGGGCGTGATCCCGGCGTCCAGCAGGCGGGCCAGCAGGTCGCCGTCCACCCCGGTGATGGTGCCGGAGTAGTCGTCGCGCACGACGACGGGCCGCCCGTCGCGCAGCGCACGGATCGCCGCCTTGCGCCGCGCCGTGATCACGGTCGGCCCGGCCAGCCCCACCGCGCGCACGCCCAGGCCCGCCAGTTCCGCCGCAATCCGCTGGTTGACGGACGCCGCCGCCGCGCAGTAGACCTCGATCATGCGCGCGTCGGTGTAGCGACTGGCGTGCCCGCCGGGGCTGACGATGGTCTGCACCGGATAGCCGACCTGCTCGGCCAGCGCGTTGGTCGCCGCGCTGGCGCCGTGCACCAGCACCCACCGCTCGCCGCGCCGGACCCGCGCGGCCAGGTTGTGCAGCGTCCGCGAGTGGTCCACGCCCGCGCCGCCGCCGAGTTTGAGCACGTACGTCATGGGTAGATCCCTCCAAAATCCAGCGCGGTCGATTCGTCAAAGCCGCACATCAGGTTCATGCACTGCACCGCCGATCCCGCCGCGCCTTTGCCCAGGTTGTCCAGCGCGCAAAGCAGCGCCGCGCGCCCGGTGGCCGGGTCGTACTCCCAGCCCACGTCAGCGTAGTTGGTCCCGATCAGGGGGCGCGGCTCCGGGTGGCAGATCGGAAGAGCGTCGTGTAGGGAAAGAGTGTAGGATAGGGGGGGG
>CAZGLU010000111.1:0-9073 GCA_964526095.1 uncultured Anaerolineaceae bacterium
AGACCTCACCCCCCGGCCCCCTCTCCAGTCTGGGCTGGAGAGGGGGAGAAAAGCCGGTTTCCACGCATCATGTAGGGGCGGGTTTGGAAACCCGCCCCGGCTTTTTGTTCGCCCGCGCCTTAACGCGTGCGTCACATCGTCAGCATGTCGTGGGTGAGGTGCGGCGCGTAATTCACGCCGCGCAGGTCCCACAGGCCGTCCTGCCAGGTGAGGTAGTGCATCGCGGTGTGATGCATCCAGATATGCAGGTGGTGGCAGCGGAACACCATCCGGAGCAGGGTCGCGGCGACGTTCGGCTCGCACACGATGAGCATGGTGCGCAGCGAGGACGGATTATCGATCAGCCGGTTCATCACGCGGCGGGTCTGCTCCGCGAAGCGCTGGTAGTAGTTGTCGTGGGGCAGGATGTAGTAATGCGGCCCGATATCCGAGGGATGGACCAGGCGCGGCAGCTCCATCAGCAGGGGCCGGTCGGTGTCGCGCAGATCGTCGTCCACGCTCATCAGCGCATCCACGCTGCGGCTGAGGATGGAGGCCGTTTCGCGGGAGGCACGTGCCGGGCTGCTCCGCAGTGACGTGATCCCCGGCTCGTACGCCCGCAGCCACTGGCCGAGCAGCTCCGCCTGCTGCTTGCCTAGCTCAGACAGGCCCGGGTTCTCGTCGTTCGGATTGTTTTGCGGCTGCCCATGCCGGATCAAGATCAAACGCATGCGTCCCCTCGCTTCGTGCTGGTGGCCCGCGTCTTCCGGGCCGAAGGCGGCTCAACCATCCCGCGCGACAAAGGCGCGTCGCCCCGGCGTGCGACCTCTCTGTTATACCCCACTATCCCGTCCAGTAGCCATGTGCAAACCCCACCAGATAGAGCGCCAGCAGCAGCACGGCGGTCAGCGTCCACAGCCGGTCGAACAGCGGATCGCGGCCCTTCCGCGCCAGCACGAGATAGACGGGCAGCGCCATGAGCGCGTAGCGGTTCATGCTGACCAACTGCCCGGATGCGAACGGCACGAGCAGCGCCAGCGCGCCGTACAGCGCCAGCGCGGGCCACTCGCGGCGCGCGGACCAGCACGCCCACCCCGCCAGCAGCGGCAGCGCGATGTCGAGCGCAATGTGCACCGCGCCCATGCGGTGCGTGAGCATGTAGCCGAGGTCGTTGAGCACGATCTGTACGTTGCCGGGAGCGAGCAGGGTGCGGCCATAGCCCTGCTGCGCGGCGGCCATGCTCAGACCGGCGCGGGCTAGCAGCGCCATGTGCAGGCCCCACGCGGCCAGCGGCAGCGCGATCGCGCCGAGGGCCGCCCGCCGTCCATTCCCGGCCCGGTAATCCTCCCAGGCGGTGACGGCCAGCGCGGCGACGAGCAGGATCCCGGTCGCGCGGGTCAGGGTCGCCAGCGCCGCGAGGACGCCCGCCCCCCACCAGCGCCGCCGGATCATCAGCAGCAGCGCGGGGAGCGCCAGCGCCAGGTACAGCGCCTCGGTGTAGACTTGAAGCAGGAACAGCGCGGTCGGGAACGTCAGCAGGTAGAACGTCGCCCGCAGCGCGTCGTCCTCGTCGCCCAGCAGGGCGCGTGCCAGCGCCGCCATCGACCACGTGGCGACCAGCGATGCCAGGATCGAGATCAGCAGGCCCGCGCTGGCGAACCGCTCCAACTCGCCCGCCGCCGGGCGCAGCAGCCCGACGATGCCCTCCGCCACGACGCGCATCAGGGCCGGGTAGGCCGGGTAGTAGGCGGCGTCCTCCGGCAGACCGTAGCCGAGGCGCGCCAGCCGCAGGTAGTGGTACGAGTCCCAGCGCACGTGCGACAGCCCGATCCCGGTGCGCGGCGGATCGGCGGAGTATTCGTGCGTCCAGCCGTAGGCCGTGTCCGGCCCGACGACGGCGAGGCGCATCCCGGCGGCGGCCTGGAACAGCAGCAGCACGACGGCCCAGCCGATCCAGAGGCGGGTCGGGTCTCGGAAGGCGGGCGTGCGCCACAAACGCCGCAGCCTCGCACGGCGGCGGATCAGCGCGCGGCGCACCCGCTCAGCCCACCCAGAAGCCATGCACATACAGCACCAGGTAGAAGGCGAACCACAGCAGCGAGACGACGGTCCAGACGCGATCAAAGGCCGGGCGGCGCCCCCAGCGCGTCAGGACGAAATACAGCGGCACGACCGCCAGCGCGTAGCGGTTCATGCTGACGAGCTGCCCGGAGCCGACGCCCATCGCCAGCGCGCCGAGGCCGTAGAACGCCAGCCCAGGGCGTCGGCGCAGCTCCACCACGCACGCGGCGGCGGCCAGCAGGGTCAGCGCGAGGTCGAGCAGGATGTGCACCGCCATCGGCTCGCGCAGGGCATACAGCAGGTCCCCGAAGAACACGCCGAGCGCGCGCAGGCTGAGCACCTCGCGCCCGAAACGCGCCTGCGCGGCGAGCATATCCAGGCCGCGCGCGTCCAGCCAGAACTGCCACCCGACGAACGCCGCGACCGGGAGCGCCGCGCCGAGCAGCGCCCAACGCGGCGGGCGGTGCCCGTTCCACCACGCGCCGAGCCACGCACCGAGGTAGGGCAGCACGAGCAGCACGCCGACGGCCCGCGTCAGGGCGGCCAGCGCGAGCAGCGCGGCGGCAGGCAGCCAGCGCCAGCGGTAGGCCAGCCACAGCCCACCGAGCGCCAGCGCGAGGTATGTCGCCTCGGTGTAGACCTGCGCCATATAGAACGCGGTCGGGAAGGTCAGCAGCACGGACGCCGCGCGCACCGCATCCGCCACACCGAGGTGATCCCAGGCCAGCGCCGCCAGCGCGAGCGCCGCCGCCAGCGACATCCCGCCGGAGACGATCAGCCCGGCCAACGCGTAGCCCGCGTCCGCGCGGCCGGTATCCCAGTCACCGAGGCCGACCGGACGCACAAGGCCCTCGTACACGACGCGCATCAGCGCCGGGTAGACCGGTAGATGCGGCGCGGCGGCCCAATCGTCGGGCCGGTAGCCGTCCCGCGCGATGCGTACGTAGCGCGGGCTGTCCCACCGCGCGTAGAACCAGGGGCCGGTCGCCGGTCCATCGGCATACCCCGGCGTCATATCGCCGGTCCAGGGATAGGCGCGGTCGGGGCGGTCCAGTGTGAAGCGCGCCCACACGACCGGCTGGAAGACCAGCAGCGCGACATACCAGCCGAGCCACAGCACCACAACCGTCCGCCACGGGAAGCGGGGGACCGGCTCAACGGCGGGATGGGCGACGGGCGGCGAACTGAACGCACTCACGGGGCGCTCCCTGGGGGTTGCAGACGCCTGGGGATTATACGGGCGGGGGCAGCATCGGGCAACGCACCGCACAGGCAGCGCCAGGGGAGCGTGCTACAATCTTAGCGGGGCAGATCGCCGGGTCGGGGACTGACCGGCCCGCGCCGACGGGCTGTGGTTGCCCGCTCGCGCCACCTGTGCGGTACACAAGGGAGGAAGGAGCCATGAAACGAATTGCGGTCCTCACCAGCGGCGGGGACGCGCCGGGGATGAACGCGGCGATCCGCGCCGTGGTGCGCACCGGCCTGGACAAGGGCTGGGAGGTATACGGGGTCCATCACGGCTACCGGGGCCTGATGGCGGGCGACTTCCACCGGATGGGCGCGCGCGACGTAGGCGGCATCATCCAGCAGGGCGGCACGATCCTCGGCAGCGCGCGCGCCCCCGCGTTCGAGACGGTGGAAGGGCGGCGCGAGGCCCTGCGCGAGCTGAACCAGCACGGCATCGAGGGGCTGGTGGTGATCGGCGGCAACGGCTCGCAGACGGGCGCCTACGAGCTGCACAAAATGGGCTTCCCGGTCGTCGGCGTGGGGTCCACCATCGACAACGACCTGTACGGGGCGGACATCACCATCGGCGTGGACACGGCGCTCAACATCGGCCTGGAGGCCATCGACCGGCTCAAGGTCACGGCGTCGTCACACCAGCGCGCGTTCCTGGTCGAGACGATGGGCCGCAACAGCGGCTACCTCGCGCTGATGTCCGGCATCGCGGGCGGCGCGGAGGCGGTCGTCCTCCCGGAGTTCGAGACGGACCCCGAAGCCCTCGCAGACGAGATCCGCGACGCCTACGAGCGCGGCAAAGCCCACGCGATCATCGTCGTGGCGGAGGGCGCGAGCATGAACGCCGAGGCGCTGGCGCGCTACTTCCAGGAGCATCAGGAGCAGCTCGGCTTCGCGCTGCGCGTCACACAGCTAGGGCACGTCCAGCGCGGCGGGATGCCCGGCGCCTTCGACCGGCTGCTCGCCACACGACTCGGCGCGAAGGCGACGCGCGTATTGGAGGAAGGGCGCAGCGGCGAGATCGCCGTCCTGCGGCGCGGTGAGATCGACACGATCCCGCACGAGGAAGCGGTCGGCAAGACCAAGACGCTCGACCCGGACCTCTACGACCTGGCGCGCGTGCTGGCGAAGCAGTAAAAAGCAGAGGGTTGGGTGCCGGGAACAGGGAACCGGAAGGGCGGGTTGCAGACCCGCCCTTTTTACGTTCTCCAGCGATTACCCGCCTGTCGCCGGGGGGTGAAACGGCGCGACGCCGTCCCCTGGCCTACTGCGTCCCGACAAGCTGATCGCGCGTCATCCAGCCCGTCATGCCCATGCAGTCCACCTCGTAGTAGTCCACGCCGTCGAGGCTCCCGGCCCGCAGGATCGTGACCGGCATCCCGGCGAAGCACGAGGCGTTGGCGAGCACGCGCGGGCCGGGCTTCTCGTACAGCGGCGACATGGCCGGGGTCGAGGGCAGGGTCACGACGTCGCCCACCGCGAAGGTCGTGTCGAGGGGCGGCTCCAGCGCCGCCGCCGGGTCCACGTCGGCCACCTCCAGCGCGGGCCAGCCGAGGTAGGTGCGCCACTCGTTCTCGACCTCCAGGAACGGTTTGCCGGTGACCTCCTCGATCGCGTCGTACACCGACCGGCCGCCACGCATGGCCTGGGCGATCTGCCGGTGCGTCTCAAGCCCGCCATAGTGTGCCAGCAGGTAGTTGATGAACGAGGCGCCCATATCGTAGGCCAGCCGGTAGCAGCCGTCCGCCTCGATAAAGTTCCAGCCCACATCCCCGGTCAGGCTCGGCATATCCTGGAGCGTGCCGAGGTGGCGCAGACGGCTGTCGTAGAGGCCCGGCGCCAGGGAGAACCAGTCCGCCTGCCCTTCGGCCCACCACTGCGGCCCAAGCGACCCGCCCAGCACGTCGTACTGGTACAGGTGCGCGACCTCGTGGGTGGTCACGCTGTAGATCGTGTTGATGCGGCGCTCCATGGTCCATTCTTCGGGCGGCCTGGCCCAGATGCAGTTCTCGTTGCCCGGCGCGTAGTCCGCGTCGCGCAGCACCTGGATGCTCATGCCCCACTCGCTGCTGGTGATGCCCGCGAAGCGGTCGCTGGTGACGCCGCTGCCCACCGTCTCGGCCAGGGTCGCGCGGTCGGGGTAGACCACCGCAACAGGCTTGTAGCTGAGGGGCCGTCCAAAGCCCTCGACACGGCGCGGGTGCGTGGCGGCCATCGCGTCGGCCATCTGCTGCGCGATCGCGTCCGGGTCGTCCTCCCCGAAGCCGAACCAGTACAGTATGACGTGCTCGCTTTCCATACGGAACCACTCGCGGCCCGTGTCGGCGTAATCGGCGGGGTACGGCTCGGTGTCGGCGGAGTTACCCTCCGCGTCGCGGGCGCGCCAACTGAAGGTGAGCGGCGTCCACGCGGGCTGCATGTTGCCGGTCTCCCAGATGCGCGCGACCCATTCATCCGCCTCGGCCTCATACTCAGCCACGGCGCGCGTGCCGGAGCCATGCACGAACCGGACGAACAGCACGACATCCCGGATCGGCGCGTCCTCGGACGTGACGCGCACCCGGAACTCCATACCGCGCGGATAGCGCGAGATGGCCTGCGTCGCCCCGAAGCTGAAGCCGTCGATCTCGGCGGGCGGGGCGGTCGTCACCTCCGTGTCGGCCCCGCCGACCACGTCCAGCGTGTACGGCGTCTCCTCGACGGGGTGCGGCGTGGGGGTCGGCAGGTCCTGCGCGGACGGGACGGCGCCAACCGGCAGGGCCAGCACGCCCGCCGCCATCAGGACGGCGAGCAGCACAAGCACAGCCAACCCACGGCGAAACGACGAACGAGGGGAATGGTCCATAGCAGCACATCCTTTCAACCGATGTCCACAGCCCCCTACTCCGTGCCGCCCGGATCGTCGGGCGCCTCGGTCGCCTCCAGGCTCAGACCGGGCGGCAGCGGCGGCACGGTCGGCAGGATCATGTTCTCCTCGCGCAGCAGCGGCGATACGTCCTGTGGGAGCGGCTCCTGCGGGATGTAGTCAAACCAGTTTTCATAGTCTTCGGTATACGATGGATCGTCCATCCGGCCCTCCACCCAGTCCAGGAAGTAGCGCTCGCGCATGGCATCGACCTCCTGCGGGGAGGGCACCTCGAACACCTCGCGGCCCACGCGCGCCACGTACCAGCCCTCCGGCAGCGCGAACGGCCCCACGACCTCGTCCGCCCCCGCGTCGAAGATCGCGTCCAGGACCGCGTCCGGCAGCGCCGGGTCGAAGCGGCGCACGGTGCGCGACGCCTGCCCGGTGGTGGTCGTCAGGCCCAGCGACGCGGCGACATCGCCCATCGACTCGCCCGCACGCAGCCGCGCGGCGACGTCCTCCGCCGCCGCCTCGGTGCCGACGAGGATATCCTCGACGCTACGGCCGATGTTCACCGTCTCAGACGCGGAAACGGCGCCCGGCTCCTGCCCGATCAGGAACTTAAGCTGGTTGTAGTATACGCGCGCCCGGATCATGCGGCGGAACTCCTCCTCCGTCATGCCGGTGTAGGTCCGCATCTCGCCCAGGAACGCGGCATAGTCGTCCTCAAACCCCGGCGGCAGCGCGCCCCCGGTCCCGACACTGACGCCCACGACCTTCGCCAGCTCCGCGTCGAACTGGAGCGGGTCGATCTCCAGGTTGCGGCGGGTCGCCTCCTCCAGCGCGATCGCCTCGATGACCAGGATGCGGTGGACCTGCACGCCGAAGCTGTTGCTGTCGGCCAGGGTGGCGAACAGCGCGAGCGTACTCTGATTCTCGACGCGCGTCAGGTCCAGCACCTCCCCAGGGCCGTGTTCGGTGGCCAGTTTCGCCAGCCGGTTCAGGGGGAGCCAACGCTCATAGCGCACGCGCTTCTGGAACTCGCCCAGCGTGATCGACACGCGCCCCACGCGCGTGATCACGGTCGTCGGGTCGGTGCCGGGCGGGTTGGTGGGGATGGCGTAGGGGGTCGGCTCCGGGGTGGGGGTCGGGGATGGTCCCGGTGTGGCGGACGGGTTGCGCTGCGCCCAGGCCGTCTGCGCGACCTGAGTCTCCGCCGCGCCGTCCTCCACCAGCACCACGCCGGAGTCTATCGCCCCAGGCGTCCCACATGCGGCCAGAGCCGCAGCCAGCAGCAACAAAGTGAGGCCCCCTACCAATCGTCGGTATCTCATGCGTTCTCCTCGGCGTCAGCAATTGCAGGGCGCGAGCAGCAGGCGCAGTCAAGCGCCCGGCGCACCGCTCCCGTGCCGGACGCCGGGCCGCCAACCGCCCACAGCGCTTATGTATTATACGGGGTAAACCGCTGATTGATCGTCGTCTGCCACGCGCCGCCCGGCTCCAGGTGCAGCCGCCAGATGTGCAGGTAGACGGTGCCCTGGTAACCGCGCTCGAAACCGGCCTCGCACATGGTGACCGTTTCGAGGGGCATCGTCCAGAGCGTGCACGGCTCACCGACCTCGGTCGTCACCGCCAACTTGCGCAGGACGCTGGTCGTGGTGTGTCGCGTGACGTCGAGGTATTCGGCCACCGCCGCCAGCGAGCGCGGGCGGGGGTTCTCCGCCTCGTCGCCGACGATCAGGTGCGCGAAGTCGAGCGACTGCCCACCGTCGAAGCCGGTCGCCAGCTCGGCCGCGAAGCGCAGGTCCACCGGCGCGTCCGGGGAGAGGTTGCGCACCGTGTAGGCACACTGGAAGGCGTCGCTGCCCTGCTGGAAGGTGAAGGTCTTCTGCACGCCCACCGGCCAGTGTTGGTCGCCCACCCACACGCGGCCATCCCGCGCCAGCGTGACCGTCGTCTCCCGGCCACTGCCGCGATGCAGGCCGGTGTAGGCCAGGTTGACGAAATCGCCCTGCTCGCCGTACTGCATGCGATAGAACTGGTCGAGCGTGGCTGCGGGGTGCAGGAAGTGGTCGATGAACGCGCCGCGCCGGTACCAGTCGGTGATGAGGTACGCCTCGATCCCGGCCTCCTTGACACGCACCATCGTGTGCTCGTCATACGCGACGTCCGCCTCGGCCATCTCCGGCGTGTAGAGGCTCCCGCTCGCCGCCGCCGTGCGGATCTCGTCGTGGTAGCCCTCCTCGCGGCGCGTCATGACGTTCAGCAGGTTGACGCGCGCCGGGCGGTAATCCAGCTCGAACAGGGCGCCGCCCACGGCGGGCTTCCACACGGCGTTGAACGCGCCGCCCGTCATCACCACCTCAGGCAGGCTGTCCTTGTCGAAGTCGAACTCCCGCACGGCCAGCAGCGGGTTCACGCCCTCGGCCAGTTCCTCAGCCTCGATCAGGTTGGCGTAGTTCGCGATCCGGAAGTTGAACAGGTAGACGCCGCCGAACAGCCCGTGCCAGTAGGCATCGTTGGCCTGCGCGCGCCACAGCAGATCCAGCGCGCGGTCCTTCGCGGGGCCGTCCGCCATGCGGTGCACCTTCTCCGCGACGGTCAACATGCGCTTGTGCATGTGGTTCACTTCGTCATACTTGACCATGAAGTTGCGCCAGATGCTGCCGCGCACGTAGCGCAGCACGTCCGTGCGGCCCTGGCTCTCCAACTCGCGCTTGATGCGCTTCAACTCGCGGAAGCGGTCCGGCGGCAGCGACCACTGCCCCATCTCGAAGTAGCTGGCGGTCGGCAGGTAGACGCGGCCCAGGGCCGGGTAGCGGTCCACGAAGTCGCAGGGGCGGATCGTCTCCAGCCAGCCCTGTTCCCGCTCCAGCGCGGCGAACAGGGTCTCCATGTACTGCCCCTCGCCCCAATTGTGCTCCCACGTGGTCGGCCACACGCCGAACT
>CAZGLU010000112.1:0-9002 GCA_964526095.1 uncultured Anaerolineaceae bacterium
AGGAAGCTCAGCGAGGTCTCCGCCAGGATCATGGCGGGCAGCGACAGCGTGGCAACGACGATGATCTGGCCCAGCGTCGCCGGGATGAGGTGCTTGAAGATGATCCGGGCGTCGCTTGCACCGGCCAGCTTGGCGGCCATCACGTAGTCGCTCTGGCGCAGCGCCAGCACCTGCCCGCGCAGTTGGCGGGCCAGCCACGTCCAGCCGATCAGCGACAGGATCAGCGTGATGGCGAAATACATCTTCACCTGCGACCAGCCGGGCGGCAGCGCAGCCGAGAGCGCCATCCATAACGGGATGTTCGGAAAGGCGCGCACCAACTCGATCAGGCGCTGGATGGCCTCGTCAATCAACCCGCCGTAATAGCCCGACGCCACGCCCAACACCGTGCCGATGGTCAGGCTCAGGATGACGCCGACGAGGCCGACCGTCAGCGAGATCTGGCTGCCCAGCACGATGCGCGAGAACATATCCCGCCCCTGTCGGTCGGTGCCCAGGATGCTGACGATGCCGTTCTCCGCGCCGAACAGGTGTCGGTCGGTGGTGAACAGGCCCAGGAAGCTGTACGGTTCACCCTTGGTGAAAAAGTCCAGGTAGATCTTGTTGTCGGTCGTGTTGTAGATGCGCCGCAGGTTCTCGTCGTAGGCGGTCTCGACCTCGTAGACGTAGGGGCGCAGCGCGCCGTCGTCGATGAGGTGGATGCGCTGCGGGGGCAGATAGATCTGCTTGGTGAATCGCTGCTCCAACGAGTAGGGCGCGATGAAATTCCCGAACAGCGCGACGAGGTAGTAGAACGCCACGATCACCGCGCCCACGATGGCCGCCTTGTTGCGGCGAAAGCGCCGCCAGATCAGCGTCCACTGCGAGGCCGCGAACCGGGCCTCCGCTTGCGTCAATTCCATGACCTGGGTATCCGCCTCACGCGAGCCTAGTTCTTCGGCCAGGCGCCGGTATCGCTCGCGCAGGGCCTCCGACTGTGCCCCAATGAAGTCGTCTTGCGAACCGCGTGTTGCGTCGATCATGTGTACACAATCCTTGGATCCAGCCAGGCCAGCAGCAGGTCGGCGATCAGGTTCGATACCAGCAGCATCAGCGACATCAGGAGCAGGAAGGTGCCCGCCACATACATATCCTGGCTCTGGAGGGAGCGCAGGAACAGCGGCCCGGTGGTGGGGACGGACATCACCACGCCGATCAGGATCGAGGAGGAGATGATCTTGGGCACTTCCATCGCAACCACGCTGACGACCGGGTTCAATGCCGAGCGCACCGCGTACTTGTTGATCACCTTGCGCTCGGTGAGGCCCTTCGCGCGGGCGGTGGTGATGTATTGCTGGTTCATCTCGTCCAGCATGCCGTTACGCATGATGCGCATGAGTTGGGCCGTGCTGGCCAGCCCCAGGATGATCGCGGGCGGCCACAGGTGCAGGAAGTAGTCCCACGCCTTGGCGGCTGACATCGGCGCGTTGATGAACTCCTTCGACTGGCTGCCCGTCACGTCGAAGCCGAGCAGGATGCCGCCGACATACATCCAGATCAGCGCCAGCAGGAAGCTGGGGATCGAGAGGCCGATAAACGCGACCACGGAGAGCAGCGTATCCCCGATCGAGTACTGGTGCGTCGCGGAGTAGATGCCGATCGGGATCGAAATGACCAGCATCACCACGATCGAGCACGCCCCCAGCAGGATCGTGTACCAGATGCGGTCCGAGATCAGCGACCAGACGTCCGTGGACCACTCGTAGGAGTAACCGAAATCCCCTTCAGGAAACCCGGAGATCCACTTCCAATACTGTTCTAAAAAAGATTCGTTGAGGCCATAACGCTCGCGCAGCAGCATCGCCTGCTCGGTGGACATCCCCCCGCCGCTCGTGCCCTGGACGGCTTGCAGCGTCGAGAGATAGTCGCCGGGCGGGAGCTGGATGATCGCGAACGAGATGAACGAGATCGCGATCAGCATCGGCACCATGGCCAGGAGGCGTCTCACAATAAACGTGACCATTCTGGCGGCTCCTCAGCGGTCGTTGAACGGGAGAGGGACCGGGCGCCTGCACGGCACCCGGTCCTGTATCCAGCCGGGTGACTTAGCCTTCGCCACCCTCAAAGTAGTAGTGGGCCGGGGACTGGGTGCCAGGCGTCATGATGATCCAGTCCGCCATGTGATCGGTGGCTACGTTCTTGAAGTTGTTCTTGACCACCACAGGGGTCGGGACCAGGCCGACCGTGCCGAGGGACCACAGGTTCTCGGTCGCCATCCGGACGATCTGCTTGCCGATCTCAACCTGAACCGCCGGATCGGTCGTGTTCTTGTACTCGTCGTACAGGGCCATCGCCGCCTTGAACTCGTCGGTCGGCTCCATCCCTTCCGCGCCGCCGGTCTTGTACCAGATGCCGTACGCCGGGGCCATCCACGAGCGCTCGTCAAACGGGAACTGGTAGATCGGGTCCACCATCGGGACGAGGCCGCGGTCGGTCGTCCAGGTCGCCACCATCACCTCGTTCGCGCCGGCTTTCGGCCAGAACACGTCGCGGGTTTCGATCAGCAGTTCGGTGTTGACGCCGATATCCCGCCACCACTGCGCGATCAGCTCCATCGCGTCCGCGATGCCCGGCTCGGTGGACGAAGTCTCGATGACGATCAGCAGGTCGGTGCCGTCGGCGAAGTCGTACATGCCGTCGTCGCCCCTGACCAGCAGGCCCGTGCCGTCGAGCAGTTCCTTGGCCAGCTCCGGATCATACTCGCCGTGGATGTTCTCCAGGTCTTCCTGGTAGTAGGGCGAGCCGGGCACTACGGTTTGGGTGCGCGGCGTGCCCTGGCCCAGGTAGGCGATCTCGTTCAGCGACTCGCGGTCGATCGCGTGCGACATCGCCCGGCGGAAATCCAGGCTCTGGAACAGCGTGCGATACTTCTCGTCGGGGTAGCTCTGGTTGAAGAACAGCGTGGCGTTGGAGGCCATGGCCTGCGGCCAGAGCAGCATGTGATAGTCACCCGCCTCGGCGTTCTCCATGTAGACCGGGTACTGCGCCAGCGCCATACCGCGCGCCTGCATGTCCAGTTCACCGGCGATGCCCATCAGGTTCACGCCTTCGGTGTCTTCAACGGCGTGGAAGTACACGTAGTCGATGTAGGGAAGCTGGTTGCCTTCGGGGTCCACGGCCCAGTAGTACGGGTTCCGCTCGGCGATCATGAGCGTCGTGCCCGGCTCGTACTCGGTGATCTTCCAGGCCGTCATGACCGGGCGCTCCACGTTGTAATCGAACGCCTTTTCCTCGAACAGCTCGTAGGAGCCTTCCTCGCTGTAGGCGGGGTGGAACTGCTCCAGGTAGTGTTTGGGCGCGTAGAACCCGAACCGCTCGAAGCCCAGCGGCCACTGGTTGCCGTGGAAGGCGAGGCCGACCGTCTCGGCGAGGCCGTTCGGGGCAGCGAACTTCAGCTTGATCGTGTAGTCGTCGATCTTCTCAAGCTGCATCGGCTCGCCGCCGATCAACCATTCGCCATGGATCGCGGCGGTGATGTTCGTGTCCGTCTCGATGGCTTCCCACCAGAAGATCACGTCGTCCACCGTGAACGGCACGCCGTCCGACCACTTGAGGCCCTCGCGGAAATGCAGCGTCAGCTCCGTGCCGTCCTCGTTGAACTCCCAGTGATCGGCCAGGCCCGGCTCCACGTTACCCGTGGGGTCGAGCGGCCAGCGCAGCACAGGGTCGTAAATGATGCGGCCGAACGCGTGGAAGTCGTTGATGCCGCGCCACGCGCGGTCCCAGATGCCGCCGTACTCACCGATGCTGTCGATCGGCTCGACGACGCGGGGGTTCACCGGCAGGCGCTCCTCGACGGGCGGCAGCTCCCCGGCGGCCACCTTCGCGGCCAGCATCGGGGCTTCGTTATATTGGCGGTCTTCCTGGGCGGCGGCCGAATTGATTGAGCCGAACGATGGCAGGACGAGTGCCAGGGCGAGGACGAGGGTCAGGAGAGTCAACAAAGTGCGGTTCTTAAACATGGTTACTCCTTATGTGCAATATCTTGTGTGTGCCGGGCGTTCGTGCGTTTCTGTTGTCGATCCGACCATGCTCTCCTTTCCCCCGTCCGCGCGGGTGCCCACCGTTTCGCAGGAAAGCCTTTGACGGCTGCCCGGTTAGTCAGCCGTCGAATGGCCCGAACAGGCCCGTGTGCTGGTTGCAGGCGCGCTCGCACGTACCATCAGTTCCGGCTTGATCACGACGTTTTCGCCGCGCTCCGGGCGGCCCTCGATGTGTGCCAGCAGCAGCCGCATGACTGCCTGCCCTAACTCGTACGTCGGCACGCGGCAGGTCGTCAGCGCCGGTGTGACCATCGCGGCAAGCGGGATGTCGTCGAACCCGACGACGGCGAGATCATCCGGTACGGTGCGGTGGAGGTCGGCGCAGGCTTGCAGCGCGCCTACGGCCACCAGGTCGTTGTAACAAAACAGTGCAGTGAGTTCCGGCTGTGCGTTCAGGAGGTCGGTCGCCGCTTCGTAACCGCCCTGCACGGTTGGCGGGCAGATGCGCTCCCATTCAGGCCGGGGCGCGATCTCGGCGGCTTGCAGCGTTTGGCGGTAGGTCAGGCCGCGCTGCCGCCCGCTGTAGGAGCGGGGGGGACCGGCCAGGAAGCCGATCGCGCGGTGCCCGGTGTGCAGCAGGTGTTCGATCGCCAGGCGCGTGCCGTGCTCGTCGTCTACCATCGCCGTGCCGAACGTGCTGTGCTGCAGTGTGCGGTTGACCAGCACGGCGGCCGCGTGGCCGCGCAGCGCCGCGTATAGGCTGTGGTCCTCCAGCCGCGAACCGCACAGCACGATGCCGTCTACGCGCTTTTCCTCCAGCGTGCGCAGGGCGGCCTCCTCGCGTTCGGGGTTTTCATCGGTGTTGCACAGGAAGACCTTGTAGCCGGTTTCGTAGGCGATCTGCTCGACGCCGCGTGCGATCTCGGAGAAGAAGGGGTTGGTGTTGTCGAGGACGACGAGGCCGATGGTGGCGGTGCGGTTGGTGGCGAGGCTGCGCGCGATGGCGCTGGGGCGATAGCCCAGGCGGTCGATCACGGCCTGGATGCGCTGGCGGGTGTCTTCGCTGATCTCGCCTTTGTTGTTCACCACGCGGGAGACGGTCATCAACGACACGCCGGCTTCGCGTGCGACATCCGCCATGGTGACCCGTTGCGGTGGGGGCATCGTAAAATATCTTTCCCCGTTAACGCTCGCGTGAGCGTTAACTCTGATCCCCGATATAAGCTGTCTGTGAAGCAGTTGTCGAACCGCTCGACAACGTATTAACGAACGATCAGTCGGGTGAGAACGGGTGAGATGGAGCGTGTGCGCGTGTTAAGTTTTGAGAGCGACCAATAATCCTGTATATTCAACCGCGTCGGCGCGAATCACGCTGCGCACACAACTTCTTGCGTGATGTTAGCGCTAACTCACAGTTATCAGTGTAGGGGCGTTTAAGGCTGCTGTCAACCAACTTCCCCATAGCGCCCGCTTTTGTGCCTGCCCCGCCCCCTGCGAGGTGAAGGATGCCGACCGCTACCCGCCAGGCCCTGCTCGACCGCGCCCTGGATCGCATCCGACGCAACGCGGACCTGTTCGGCGGTCGCTTCCCGACGGTCGGCCAGGGCGATACCTACCTCCTCAGCGACAACGACAACTGGCTGGCCGCGTTCTGGACGGGGCTGCTGTGGCTGGCCTACGCCGCGACCGGGGACGAGGCGTTCCGGTCCCACGCCGAGGCACTGCGTCCCAGCTTCGCCCGGCGGCTCGCGGACCAGGTGCACATCACGCACGACCTCGGCTTCCTCTACACGCTCTCCGCCCGCGCAGAGTGGCAACTCACCGGGTCCGAGGATGCACGCCGCCTCGCGCTGGAGGCCGCCGCGCAGCTTGCCGCTCGCTACCGCCCGGTTGGGCGCTACATCCAGGCGTGGGGGCCGGTAGGCGACCCGGACGAGGGGGGCCGCATCATCATCGACACGCTGATGAACCTCCCGCTGCTGTTCTGGGCCGCCGCCCAAACCGGCGACGCGGGGTTCCACCGCTTCGCGTGTGACCATGCGGACTGTGCCGCCGCGCACCTCGTTCGTGAGGACGCCAGCACCGCCCACACCTGCCTCTTCGACCAGGACACGGGGGCGCTGCTCGGCGTGCGCACCCACCAGGGCTACGCCGACGACTCGATGTGGGCGCGCGGGCAGGCGTGGGGCATCTATGGATTCGCGCTGGCGGCGGCGTGGACCGGCCGGGCCGATTACCTTGCCCTGGCCGAACGGATCGCGGCGCGGTTCCTGGCCGAGCTGCCGCCGGACGGTGTGCCGCGCTGGGACCTCCGCCTGCCGCCCGGTGCGCCCCAACACCCCGATACGTCGGCGGGCGCCATCGCGGCGGGGGGCATGTTCCGCCTGGCGGCGCTCGTAGACCCGCCGCAGGGTGACGTCTGGCGGGGGCGTGCGACGGCGCTGCTCGACGCGCTGGCGACGGGCTACGCCGAGGACCGGCCCACGGCACAGGGCCTGCTGCGCGGCGGGACGTACCACACGGCCAAGCGCCTCGGCGTGAACGAATACTTCATCTGCGGCGATTACTTTTACTTCGAGGCGCTGCTGCTGAGCGCGGGGCGCTGCCCGGATCTCTGGGGACCCGGCGCGGCGGCGTAGGAATAGTGCTTGATCGGATAGAGACTTTTTGAAGGAGCGGCTTTGATGAACTCACGCGAGCGCGTGCTGGCGGCCCTGGACCACCGGGAGCCGGACCGCATCCCCCTCGACCTCGGCAGCGTGCAGGTCACCGGCATCCACGTCGTCGCCTACCGCGCGCTGCGGGACGCCCTCGGCCTGCCGCCGGAGGCCCCGGACCTGTGCGACAGCATCCAGGGGCTTGCCGCGCCGTCCGAGGACCTGCTGGAACACCTCGGCGTGGACGTGCGCGGCCTGTACCCGCTGAACAGCCACAACTGGAACGTCGTGGAGGAGCGGGCGGGCGAGTACTGGCGCTACCATGACGAGTGGGGCATCACGCACCGCCGCCCCTATCCTGACGGCCTCTACTACACCATCCTCCACGTGCCGCTCAGCGGGCCGACGATCACCGCCGCCGACATCGAGCGCCACCCCTGGCCGGATATGGCCGATCCGCGACGTATCGCCGGGCTGCGCGCGCAGGCCGAGCGCCACCGCGCGGCGGGTCGGGCGGTCGTGCTCAAGGACCCGTTCGCCGGGATCTTCGAGATGGCACAGCGCATCGTCGGGATGCAGGAGCTGCTCGTGCTGATGGCGACCGAGCCGGACGTGGCCGGGGTGCTGTTCGACCGGCTGCTGCGGCTCAAGCTCGACTTCTGGGAGATGGCGCTGCCGCAGTTGGGCGCCGTGGTAGACGTGGTGACCTATGCCGACGACTACGGCACGCAGCAGTCGCAGTTGATCTCGCCGCGCATGTTCCGCCAGCAGCTCAAGCCGCGCATCGCGACCCTGTTCGCGCGGATCAAACAGCTTGCGCCCCACACGCGGCAGTTTTTCCACTCCTGCGGCAACGTGCGCCCGCTGATCCCGGATTACATCGAGATCGGCACGGAGATCCTGAACCCGATCCACATCCGCGCGGCGGGCATGGACCCGGTGGCGCTCAAGCGCGATTTCGGTGACAGCGTGGTGTTTTGGGGCGGCGGTGTGGACACGCAGGACGTGCTGCCCTACGGCACGCCCGCGCAGGTGAAGGACGACGTGCGGCGCAACGTCGAGGCGCTGGCGCCCGGCGGCGGCTACGTCTTCACCACCGTGCATAACATCCAGGCGGACGTGCCGCCCGCCAACCTGATCGCGATGGTTGAGGCGCTGGCCGAGTACGGCTTCACCGCTGAAGGGGGTGCGTCATGACGGACCGTTGGGATGATTTCGTGCTGGCGGCGCGGCGCGGCGAGCCGTCGCAGGTGCCCGTCGCACTGATCGTGGACAGCCCGTGGCTGCCCGGTTACGCGGGCCTCGATACGCGCGACTATTTCCTGTTTGACGAGCGCTGGCTCGACGTTCACAAGGGGCTGTGCGAGCGCTTCCCTGATGCCGTGTGGCTGCCCGGCTACTGGGTGGAATACGGCATGGCCGCCGAGCCTTCGGCGTTCGGCGTCAGGGTGCGCTTTCACGCCGACAGTCCGCCGTCCATCGAGCCGCTGGTGGACGACCTCGCGTTCTGGGAGCAGCACATCCGTCCCGCCGACCCGCAGACCGACGGGCTGATGCCGCTCGTGGTGCGCCGGTACCGCGCGCTGGATGAGCGGCTGCGCGCCGAGGGGTTGGGCGTGCGCATGGTGGCGGCGCGCGGGCCGATGGCGGTGGCGTCGTGGCTGGCCGGGATCAGCCCGCTCATGCTCGACCTCGCGCTGAACCCGGAGCGCGTGACGCGCATCCTCGACGTCGTGACCACCACGATCATCCGCTGGCTGCACGCGCAGCTTGAAGCCGTCCACGCGCCGGAGGGGATCCTCGTGCTGGATGACATCGTGGGCATGGTGTCGGCGGCGGCGTACCGCGAGCTGGTCCAGCCGCACTTGCGCCGCATCTTCGACGAGTTCGAGGGCCTCGTGCGCGTCTACCACAACGATACGCCGGTCAAGCACCTGCTGGACGACCTGCCCGACGCGCACTTCGACGTGTTCAACTTCAGCCACGAGCTGGACATTGCGGACGTCAAGGCGCGCATCGGGGATCGCGTGGCGTTGCTCGGCAACGTGCCGCCGCTCGACGTGGGTGTGCGCGGCACGCCCGACGACGTGCGGGACCATGCCCGCGCCTGCCTGGACAAGGCCGCGCCGGGCGGTGGGCTGATCCTGTCGTTTGGCGGTGGCGTGTCGCCCGGCACGCCGCCGGGGAACATCGACGCGCTGTTGGCTGCCGCCCGCGAGTGGTCGGCGGCGCCGCAGCCCTGAGCGGCGCGATCCGGCTCGCCCCCTACCGGCGCCCGCTGTGATCCTGCGGTGGGCGCCGTTCTGTTGTTTCCTGTTTTCCC
>CAZGLU010000113.1:0-4915 GCA_964526095.1 uncultured Anaerolineaceae bacterium
GTGGGCATCACCGCTCCGACAGGGCGAGCCGACGCCGCTACAGTATGGGCAGACCGTCGAAGGTGATCTGTCGGTTGAGCGGCCCAGCGCGTTGTATGCGTTCGACGCGGCGCTGGGCGACGTGGTGACGATCACAATGCAGGCGACCGGCGGCGCGATCGATCCGTTCCTCGTGCTGACTGACGAGGGCGGCACGCTGCTGGCGACCGACAACAACAGCGGTGGCGGCGAGGATGCGCGCCTGACGTTTGTGATCCCTGGGCCGGGGCGCTATCTGGTGCAGGCCACCCATAATGGCGGGATCATGCCGCAGGTGGGCGGGACGTTCATCCTTCAACTGGGCGCGACGGTGAACGGTGTTGAAATAGCGCCGTCAGCACTCCCCAGCCCGATGCCTGAGCCGTCAGGTGGCGACCTCACCGATACGGAAACGCCGCTTGAACCGCCGCTGACGGAAGCCCCGGCCGAGCCGGTCGAGCCGTCTACGCCCGCCGCCGAGGAGGAGGACGTCACGCGGCTGGTCGAGCTAAACTCCGGGGACTCCGTGCGGGATTCGCTGGACCGGCAGACGGCCTTCCGGCTGTATTGGTTTGAGGGGCACGCGGAGGGGGATATCAGCGTGACCCCGGAGGCCACGTCGAGCGACTTTGCGCCGCTGCTCGTACTGTACGATAGCGCGTTTGCCGAGCTGCAGCGCGGGCCGCTGGCCGGTGGCATGGCGCTCACGCTGCCCGACGATGGCGTGTACTTCCTGGCCGTTTCCCTGCCGGATGCACGCAGCGCGGGCGGTGATTATGGCTTTACGTTCAGCCAGACAGGGCTGTTCGCGCTGGGCCGGGATGCGGTCCCCATCGAGCGGAATCAGCCCCAGCAGGGCACCATCGACGCGGCGGAGCCGGTTGCGGCATACCGTTTCCAGGGCGCCGCGCAGGAGGCGATCGTGCTGGAGATGGGGCGCACCGGCGGCGACCTCAACAGCTACCTGTACCTGCTCGACGCGGGCGGCGGTCTGCTGTGGTCGGATAACGACAGCGGCGGCCAGAACGGTGACGCGCGGATCGAGTACGTGCTGCCCGCCGATGGGGACTACGTCGTGGTTGCGACGCGCGTCGGGCGCGAGGCCGGCACGACCAGCGGCAGCTACGTCCTGACGCTAACCTCGGACCGTGACCCCGCTGCCCCGGCTGAGGTGCAGGAGCCGGTCCTCCCGGCGGAATACGCCAGCCTGCCGCAGATCGCGGTGGGCGAGACGGTTGAGGGCGAGATCACACCTGAAAAATACCGCGACATTTATGTTTTCCGGGGCGCGCGGGGCGAGATGGTCCGTATCGAGATGAACAGCCTGAACGCTGGCGAGGCGAACGGGCTGGATCCCTTCGTTATTCTGCTCAACGCGGCTCGCATCCCGCTGGCGGAGGATGATGACATCGTAGACGGGGTGGAGCGCGACGCACGCCTGGAGTTCACGCTGCCCCAGGACGCTTACTACGCCATCGTCGCCACCCGTTTCGATCAGGAACACGGCACTTCTACAGGGCCGTACACGCTGACGCTGACCCGCATGACGGAGGCCGAAATGGTTGCCGCCGAGGGGGTCGCGCCCACCTCTGAGCCGACGCTGCTCGACCGGCTGCCAGCCGCCGCACTGATCGCCAACGCACCGGCGCAGTCCGTCTTTGGAGCGACCGCCGCCCTCTACGCGTTCGAGGGGGAGGCTGGGGCGCTGGTCGATCTGGCCGTGACGGGCGACGAGGGCGTGGACCCGGTGGTGATCCTTGCGGATGCGAACTTGCAGGAGGTCGCGTCGAGTGGCAGTGGCGCGCTGACCGGCGTCTCGCTGCCGCGCAGCGGACCCTACCTGGTGCTGCTTGCGCCGCGTTTCGGCCCCGTGGCGCCGACGGGGGCGGGCTACATCCTGGCGCTGACGCAGGCGGCCCCCGGCATAACCCCGGCTACGGAATCGCCCGGCGGCGTTGTTTCGGGTGATGATTCGGTGCTGAGCTATGGCGAGACGGTCAGCGGCGTGATCAACGACGAAATCGTGAGCCGCTTCTATACCTTCACCGGCTCGGCAAATGACCCCGTGCGGATCACGATGCGCGCCAGCGGTGACCCGGTGCTGGACTGCTACCTGGAGCTGCGCGACGCGAACGGCAACGTGGTGGATGCAAACGACGACATCGATCCCGGCATCATCCGCGACTCGCGGATCAACGTCAAGCTGCCCGCGAGCGGGGAATACACCATCATCGCGTCACGTTACGTCGGCCCGGATGCCCCGCTGACGAGCGGCGCCTACACGCTCACGTTGGAGTTGGGCGCAGGGGAGGACATCGCCAGCGCCGGGTCGGACCAGGCACAGACCATGACGCCGATCAGCTATGGCGATAGCGTGACGGGCGAGATCAATGACGAACAGTACCTGCTGTTCTACCTGTTTGAAGGCGCGGAAAATGACGTGGTCAGCGTCTCGGTGAAGAACACCAGCGGCAATCTGGACTCGGTGCTGTTCCTGTACCAGTCTACCCCGGATGGCTGGGTGGAGGTGACACACAACGATGACAGCCCGCTCGGCGGCACGTACGAGGCGCTGCTACGCGAGGTCAAGCTGCCGGGCACGGGCAGCTACCTGATCGCCGTGACCCGGTACGGCATGGCGAGCGAGCACACCGCCGGGACGTTTACCCTCACGCTGACGCGGCATTAAGCCGCGACGGATGGGGTGCCGACCGATGCGCGACGTATGGCGCGGCGGCGTATGCCTGTTCGTGGCGCTCGTGCTGATCGTGGCGAACGGCATCGCAGGGGCGAGCGGACTGGGGCAGGGCGGTGACGCGGAGCTGACGTTCGGGGAGCCGGTGAGCGGCGTCCTCAGCGACGAGAGCTTCCGAAGGGTGTACGTGCTCCATGCCCGTGCGGATGACCGCCTCACGCTCACGCTGGAGCGGGTGGCCGGTGATCTCGACCCGCTGATGCTGCTGATGGACCAGCATGGCGTGATCGTCGCGGCCAGTGATGATGACGGCCCCGGCTTGAACGCGCAGATCGCGGGCTGGCAGGCCCCCCAGGCGGGGCGCTACTTCGTCGTTGCGACGCGCTTCGGGCAGGAACATGGCAGCTCCAGCGGGACGTATCGCCTGCTGGCCGTGCGCGAGGAGGCCCCGGTCGTGGACGCCCCGGTACTCGTGATCGGGGACACGCAGTTAGGCCGCATCACACCGCAGGCGCCGGTCAGCTTCTATTTCCTTCGGGCGCAGCGCGGCGACGTGCTGGACCTGACCATGCGCCGCACCTCCGGCAACCTTGACCCACACCTCGACCTGGTGACGCCCGAAGGCCATATCCTGGCGCAGAACGACGATGACCCGGCGTCACCAGGCACACTGGACGCCGCGATCCGGGATTTCACCGTGCTGGAGGACGGCGTATACGTCGTCGTCGCCACGCGTTTTGGGCGCGAGGCTGGCAGCACCGAGGGCAGCTTCGTGCTGTCCGCCGCCTCAGTGGGGCCGGACCGTCTCGGCGTGACGGCGGATCGTGCGCGGCTGATCGATCCGGGCGACGCATTGCAAGGCACCCTGGACGAGTCGATCACGGCCCGCTACTATTGGTTTGAAGGGCGGCGTGGGGATGTGGTGACGATCACGCTCACGACGGACAGCGGTACCCTTGACCCTTACGTGCGGCTGCTGGACGACGCGTTTGTGGAGTTGGCCGCAAACGACAACAGCGGCGTGCGCGGGCAGGCGCAGATCCTGGCCTACACGCTGCCGGACAGCGGGCGCTACCGCATCGTGGCGACGCGCTCCGGGGAGGAGGCGGGTACGACCACCGGGACGTTCACCCTGCGCCTGGAGGCACGGCGCGGCGTGATCGGCACGCACGCGCTCGAGCTGGCGTATGGGGCGGCGGCGACGGGCAGCATCGGGCCGGACCATCTCGCCGAGGATTATGTGTTTTTCGGGAATGAGGGCGATATCATCACGCTCACGATGGAGCGCACCGGCGGCGACCTGGATCCCCTACTCACGCTTCAGGACAGCGCCGGGAAGTCGATCGCGTTCGATGATGACAGCGCGGGGAATCAGAACGCGCGGCTGGAACGCTTCACCCTGCCACGCGATGACATGTACACCGTCGTCGCCTCTCGCTATGATGGCGAGGCGGGTACGACGTTCGGAACCTATCTGCTGAGTCTTGATCTGGTGCGGCCGGGGCGCTGACCGGCCAGGCGGCGGCACCCGTAGGCGGCCCGCTCATGAGCGCGGCGCCTCGGTACGCTGTGCGCCGCTGCGGGAGGGAACTGAGTGACTGAACCTGCTATGGGCCGCCACGACGCTGGCGAGGGAACGGATACCATGCCGGAACCAACGCTCCGGCAAACGGTGCTGTACTCGCTTGCGAACGCCGCCGGGCTGCTGACGTACAACACGTTCAACACGTTCATCCAGTATTTTTACACGACGGTTATGGGCCTGCCCCCGAACTGGGTGGGGCGCGGCTGGTTCGCCTTCGGTTTCTGGAACGCAGTGAATGATCCCGTCGCGGGCTGGCTGTCGGACCGCACGCGCACGCGCTGGGGTCGGCGGCGGTTCTTCATCGGCGCGCTGGCGATCCCTGTCGCGGTCGCGTTTGCGCTGGTTTGGCTGCCGCCGTTCGACCGGGACAACCCGACGGCGCTGATGGCTTATTTCCTGGTGATCATCAGCATCTACGACCTGTTGCAGTCGATCATCACGCTCAACCAGGACGCGCTTTTCCCGGAGATGTACCAGGAAACCGGCAGCCGCGCCGCCGGGTCCGGCGTGCGGCAGTTTGTCGGGCTACTGGTTGGCAACGGGCTGGCCGTTGCCGCGACGCCGACCGTCTACGAGCACCTGGGCTGGGGCGCGGTCGCGGGCCTGTGGGGTACGCT
>CAZGLU010000113.1:4925-8979 GCA_964526095.1 uncultured Anaerolineaceae bacterium
GAACCGGCCCACGTCGATGCGCGAGCAGTTGCAGGTGGTGATGGGCAACCGCACCTTCCTGATCGTGCTCGCGATCAATTTCACCATCCGCTTCATCCTGGCGGTGTTGGTCGCCGTGCTGCCCTTTTACGCCGACTACGTGCTGCGCATCGAGGGCGAGCAACTGACGCAGCTTCTGATCGTGTTGTTCGCGGCGGCGGGCCTCTCGCTCGTGTTGTGGCAGCGTGTGATCAGCCGCGTCGGCTCGCGCAGCGCGATGATCGCCTCGATGCTACTCACCGCTTCCTTCGCCGTGCTGCTGCTGTTCTCGGGCAGCCTGCTCACAACGACGGTGGTGCTGGGCCTGTTGGGCTTCACCATCGGCGGCGCGGTGCTCGGGCCGGACCTGTTATTCGCGGAGGTCGTGGACGAGGACTACGTACGGACCGGCCTGCGCCGGGAAGGGATGTACCGGGGCATCCTGGGGTTCATCTTCCGCTTCCCGCCCGCGCTGGCGGGGTTGATCCTGGGCGAAGGGCTGGCGCTGGCGGGCTTCGACGCCGACCTCGCGGCGGCAGAGCAGCCGGAAGCGGTCATCATGATGATCCGGGGCTTCTCGGCAGTGCTGCCGCTTGGCGCAGTGCTGATCGGCGTGGCGCTGTTGTGGCTGTATCCGCTGTATGGCCCCCGGCTGCGCGAGGTTCAGCGGCAGGCGGCGGCGCTGCGTGAGGCTGCATCTCGCGGGCCTGCCCGGCCTGCCGAGCGGGAACCGCGTCCAGGCCCGGCCGACTAGCCGTGTAAAAAGAGACCCGGCGCGCGGGTGTGCGCAGCCGGGTCGGTTCCTGCGTTTGTTGTGGGCTGTCGCCCCTTAGATGTCGTAATCGATCCCCGGTGCGTCCTCCGCGTCCGGAACGGGGATACTGGACGACACCACCATATCGCTCATATCGTCGTGCGCCGCCGGAGGCACGTGCTTGCGCTTGGACTTCATCGAGGGCGCTTCGGGCACGATCAGCATCAGCACGAGGTAGATGATGATGCCGGGGCCGCCGAGCAGCGTCAGCGCGACAAAGACCAGCCGGACCAGCGTCGGATCGACCTCAAGGTATTCCGCAATGCCGCCCGCCACGCCGGCGAACATGCGATCATCACGTGAACGGTACAGACGTTTTTGCGTATTCACGGTACTCTCTCCGTTAGCTGACGACGTTAACTACACTGTATTACGTGATGAGTTCGCGCGGGTTGCGGGGATCGGAGATTTACCGGGCGGGGGAAGGGGCGGCCACGCTGAGATGCGCCATGCTTTCGCCCAACTCCTTCAGCCGCCGGAGCTGCTGGTATAGCTCGAGGAACAGCAGCGGTTCCTGAACCAGCGTGTACAGCCAGCGGAGGGCGCCAAACGCGTATTCTCGCCGCCGCGCGATCAGGCGTGTGCTGCCGTCGCGCCGGCGCTCCAGTAAGTACAGCGCGCTCACATCGACCGTAGCAAAGGGCAGGCGCCGGACGCTGAACGCGCCGAAAAGTAACTGGCGGTTCGCCTCGGCCTCGATGATGTGGAAGCCGCCATCCATCGGCATACCGGCCTCCGGGCCGGGGAGGTCCCGCCGGACGAAACGGACGCTCGGCACGCCGCGATTGCGCAACGCGTCGAGCGCGTAGAATCCGCTGCCGTCGCGCCCCATCTGGGCGAGCCACGGCCAGACGGCCTCCGGCGGCGCGTCGATGTTGATCGCGTGCGTGAGTTGCAGGTTCGGCTGCGGGATCACGTCGTCGCCGGGCAGGCGGCGCTGCGATTCCCCAAGCCGTGTGTTCCATTTGAGCAATTGAGGCCGCAGGAAGAAGTAGTAGGCCAGCGCCGCAGTCGACGCCAGTATCACCGGCAGTGTGTTCTTGGTTCGTTCGGTCCGATCGTTCACAGCGTTCCCTCGCCAGTGGCAGACGCACCACGGCGAACTATACCCGGTCGGCTTGTGCTTGGCAAAACGCAACAAGCCGGGGCAGGGGGCACCGGGATACTCGGAATTTGGAAGATAACGATCTATAATATTCCGTTGTTCCCTATATCACATACCAGCTTGCTCGTGAAAGGACGAGGGCACCATGACGAACGCGATAACTGAACGCAACTATGCCCATCCCGATGTACTGGTGTCTACCGACTGGGTTGCCGAGCACCTGGACGACCCGGGCGTGCGCATTATCGAATCGAACGAGGACCCGGTGTTGTACTCCTCCGGGCACATCCCCGGCGCCGTCGAGGTGGATTGGTCGGCTGACCTGAACGACCCGGTGCGGCGCGACTACCTCAACCGGGAGGGCTTCGAGGCGCTGATGTCTCGTATCGGCGTGACACCCGATACGACGCTGGTTTTTTACGGCGACAAGAACAACTGGTGGGCCACCTACGCGTTCTGGGTGTTCCAGTTATTCGGCCACACCAACGCCCGGATCATGGACGGCGGTCGGACGAAGTGGGTGGCCGAAGGGCGGCCCATGACGCGTGAGAAGCCACAGTACCCGCCGACCGAGTACCGCGCACCGGAGCGCAACGACGCGGAACACCGTGCGTTCCGCGAACAGGTGATGATGCACGTGCAGGCCGGTCTGCCGCTGATCGATGTGCGCAGCCCGGCGGAGTACAGCGGTGAGCGGCTACACATGGAGGACTACCCGAACGAGGGTGCACTGCGTGGGGGGCACATCCCCGGCGCGCGGAACGTGCCGTGGAGCAAGGCCGTGAACCCGGAGGACGGCACGTTCAAGTCTGCCGAGGAGTTACGCCGGTTGTACGAGGAGGAGGCGGGCCTCAGCCCGGACCAGGACGTGATCGCGTACTGCCGCATCGGGGAGCGCAGCAGCCATACCTGGTTTGTGCTGAAGTACCTGCTCGGCTATGATCGCGTCCGCAACTATGACGGAAGCTGGACGGAGTGGGGTAACCTGGTTGGCGTGCCGATCGAACGGTAGGCCGCCGGTGACCCGCGCTGGCCTTTGTATTGGGGCATGGGATGAGTGAATACCCTGAGAAGCTGAACGAGGTATTGGCCGATTTCGCCTTTGTGACCGACCGCAGCGAGCGCGCCGAACTGCTGATGGACTACGCAAGCCGGTTCGAGCCGGTCCCGGCACGGATCGCGGTGCCACCGTACCCGGAGGAGCGGCGCGTCCCGTTCTGCGAGTCCGAGGCGTTCGTGTGGTCCGAGCCACTGCCGAACGGTACGCTGAAGTACTATTTCGCGGTGGAGAACCCGCAGGGCTTGTCTGCGATGGCCCTCGCGGTGATCCTGGACGAGACGCTGTCGGGCGAGCCGGTGGAGCAGGTCACCCGCGTGTCGCCCGAGATCGTGTTGCAGATCTTCGGTAAGGAGATCTCGATGGGGAAGGGCCAGGGCCTCATGGGCATGGTTAATTCTGTGCTGGCCGAGGCCCGGCGCCACGAGGCGAAACAGGCGTAGGAGGAGGCTGACCGGGCGCACCACCCCGCGACGATCCGGGCCTAGAAGCGCCCGCGCATGGGGCTGGTGTAGCCGGTCAGCTCGGCGTACCCGTAACCCGTCACGTCGCCGGTGATGCGTACCGCCCCTTCCCAATAGCTGATGCCCTCGGTTAGCTCCTGATCCGCGACCAACGGTTCCAGGGACAACTCAAGCGGCGCCGCCTGACCCACATCGACCGACAGATGCCAGCCCGCAGGGTAGGTTGCGCCCGTATGCGGGCTGGTCCAGGTGCCGGTCGCCTCGATCGTGAAGTCGTCCGCCGCGAGCGCGTGTGTGCTCCCGTCCGCCCGGACGTACAGCCCGCCGAAGACCGGGTCAATCCCGCCGCCCTCCAGCCGGATCTGGCCGAGCATCAACTCGGTGCCGTCGTCCAGGTGCAGGCCGAACCAGTCCCAGCCGACCGCGTCCGCACCGAGCGCGCTCGTGCTGAACTCGTGATCCATCCAGCTAGAGCCTGTCACGGCGTAGTCCTCACCACCAACCGTGATGGTGCCGTTCGTCTCCAGACGTGAGAGGGTGTAGTAGTAGCTGGCGTTGCCAGATCGGAAGAGCGTCGTGTAGGGAAAGAGTGTAGG
>CAZGLU010000114.1:0-8954 GCA_964526095.1 uncultured Anaerolineaceae bacterium
AGACGTGTGCGCTTCCGATCTGCTGGTAGTTGATGTACGTCCCCGCCAGCAGCCGCACGGCGAAACGCTTGGGCCGCTTCGCCATCGCCTGAAGGGTCGGGATCATCGCCGGACCCCACGCATCCTGCAGGCGGCTGAGGTCGTCCGGGTTGATACCGAGCGCGCGCGCGACCTCGGCGGTGCGCGCGATCGACGCGTCGGCGCTGTACGCCGCCAGGCTCGCCTGGACGCCCACGCCCTGCAAGATCGGGTTCAGCTTGTTCCACTCGATCTGGTACGAGACCAGGATCGGGATCAGGTCGTCAATGTCCGACCGGCTGGCGATGTAGACCGCCAGCGTGCCCTTGCCGTCGTACAGCATCCGGCGGCGGCGGGCCGGGGCGGTGACGCGCTCCCAGTTTTCGACGTCGTGGTAGCCGTATTCGTGGAACACGCGGTCGCTCTGCCCGAGCACGACCGTATCGACCTCCGCGATGCAGGCGGGCAGCCGCATGATGCTGTAGAACAGCGCCGAGGCGTCGGGCGTGGGCGACCGCGCGCCGACGTGCAGCGTGGAGTTCATCGCCAGGTGCGCTTCCTCCAGCGCGTCAAGCTGGACGGCGTGGCTGGAGCGCAGAAGGGAGTAGTAGGTGCGGATGTATAGCTCGATCTCTTCGCTGCCGCTTTTAGGTACGGTTCGGTCCATATCGCATCCTGACTGGTTGGCGTAGTCTGGGTGGATTGAGTGCCGCGCGTACCTATATCCTACCCCGGAACGAGGCCAAAAACGATCCCTAGCCCGATACATACCAGAATCGCGCCGAGGAAGGCAAGCGCCACCCAACGCGCCCGGTCGCGGCGGCTGCGGCGCGCGACCGGTGGGCGGAGTGGACGCTGCGGGGTAGGGGGTGCGGTCAGCAGGTCGGACGCGGGCGGCAGCGCGGCCAGCAGGCGCTCGAAGGCCGGTTCGTACGCGCCCGACCCGTCGATGACGGTCGCCCCGGCGAGAGCTAGGTAGCGCGGTAGCTCGCCCGGCGACCGGGCCAGCACGATGACCGGCTTCTTACGGCGCTTGGCGAGCACGCCCTCATGCCGGAGCCCGGTCCGGCGGCGATCGTCCAGGGACAGGATCATGATCATCGCCCCGCAGGTGCGGATCGCGCGGCGCGTCTCGGCGGCCCAGGCCTTCGTCCCGACCTCGGTTGCCGGGTCGATGAACACGGCGTAGCCCGCCGCCTGCAAGTCCTCCGCGAGGCGGTGGGCCAGGTCGTAATCTTCGGGTGGGTAGCTGATGTAGAGGTGCTGCATTGGGTCAGCCCTCGGCAGCCGGGCGGTCCCCCTTCTCCCGGTTCGTGCCGGGAGAAGGGGAACAGGGGCGGGCGTTGAGCCTAGCCCGCGAACTTCTGCACGAAGTAGTCCGGGTTCAGGCGCTCGCCGGTGGCGAGTTCCAGCGCCTCGTCCCAGTGGACCGTGTTGCCGGGCGCGAAGATGCGCTCGCGGAAGAACTGCCCGGCGGCGGGGCGCCCGACGATGCCGCCCACGTTGCGCGTGAGCCAGTCCGTCCACTGCAAGGACATCATGCGGCCCAGCAGGTAGTTCTGGTAGTACGCCGGGGCGAGCGCGATGTGATACTTGGTCGCCCAGTCGGGGTGCTGCTCGCGGCCCTCCGGCTTGTTCAGAAGCTGGTACTTCTGCACCAGCTCCCACCAGAGCGCGTTCAGGTCGCGCGTCGGGTCCTCATACATCAGGCGCTCGAAGTTGACGACGACCATCACCCACCGCGCGAAAATCAACTCCTCCAGACGGAAGCGCGCCTGCCCGGCGCGTCCGCGCGCGGCGGCCTCCTCCGGGGAGGCGCCGAGCACCTGCTCGTGCCACTCCGGGTCGAGCGTGACGGCGCCCATCAGCATCGCCATCGCCTCCGTGCTGAGGATGTGCGGGAAGCTGCGCAGCAGCCACGGCAGTTCGCGCGGGATGTAGCTGTCGTAGACGCCGTGGCCCAGTTCGTGCAGGAGCGTCTCCGTCCAGCGCAGCGACGGCTGGAGGTTGCACAGGATGCGCACGTCGCCCTCGCGGTCGATGTGCGTGCAGAACGCGTGCTGGTCCTTGCCCTCGCGCTCGTACAGGTCGCTGCGTGCCAGGATGGGACGCACCTCCATGCCCAGGCCGTCATACGTCTTGAGCGCCAGTTCGACGAGGTCCTTGCCCTCGAACAGCGCGTCGTAGTTGACCGCACCGACCATCGGCGCGCGCTGGAAGAACGGGTCCGCGTAGTGCCAGGGCATGAGTTCCTCGACCGGCACGCCGAAGCGTTGGCTTAGCTCGGCGTCCATCTCGGCCTTGACCTCGCGGAACGGCCCCTCGGTCTTGGCGGCCAGTTCGTCCAGCATGGCGTACAGCCAGTCCGGGTCCAGCTCGTTGAGCGTCAGGCTCATGCGGTGGAAGTTGTCGTAGCCCATGCGCCGCGCTGCGTCGTTGCGCAGCTCGGCCAGGCGGCGGATCTTGTCCGCGACGACGGGGCCGATCTGCTTGCTCGCCTCCCACGCCTCCCGGCGCTTCTCGGAGTCGTTTTCCTCGGCCAGGATCTGGTCGATGGCGTTGGCGGTCAGGCGCTTCCCGCCGACCTCCGCGCGGAAGTTGGTGTAAGCGTCGTCCAGCGCCTTTTGCAGCGCGGTCATCTCGTCGATCGTCTCCGGGTCACGCTGGCCCTCGGCGATCATCAGGTGCAGCAGGTGCACCTGCCGCGCCAGGAGCGGGTCATCCCCGGCGGCGCCGCTTTCGTCCCAGGCTTTGTACTGCTGGTAGGGGCCGGGGTCCGCGAAGAAGCGCAGCCATTCCCCGTGTGCGGCGGCCATCGCTTCCAGGGCCTCCGGCGTGCCGGTTGTGGCTGCGTCCCACTGCTTCAGGTTGAGATCCTTGTATCGTGCGGCGATCTGGGCGACCGTCGTTTCGACGGCCGCGCGTACATCTTCTGGCATGAAACACCTCGTTTCGGAAAGCTTGTAACGTGTCGGAACAGGCAGCCTGCACAGGGCCGCTGAAAGAGATTGGCGGATACGGCCCGTGGGGTAGGCGCAGGGCCGGATTCGCCAAGCGTTTTCGGTGGGGCCGCGCGTATGTCGCGCGCCAGGCTGTTGGCTGAACATACCACAAAGGCGCCCGAAAATCGAGCGGTCCGCTTCAGGTTTCCGCCAGGGTAGCGTGCCGCCACCCCGCCCATAGCCTGCGCGCGAAAACCCGACAGGCTGTTGCCTTTTGTCGCGGGGCGGAGTAGGCTATCAGGTATGTCCGGCTTCACTGCTGATGGGTTATACGCGCGATGAAATACCTCGTTGTCAACGCCGACGACTTCGGGCTTTCCGCCGGGATCAACCGGGGTATCCTCGAGGCACACCAGCAGGGTATCGTCACCTCGACCACGGTCATGGTCAATTTCCCGGATGCCGCCACGGCGATCGCGCAGGCCCAGGCGGAGGCGCCGAACCTCGGGCTGGGGCTGCACCTCAACCTGACCGCTGGGCGCCCGGTTTTGCCGCCGGAGCGCGTCCCCTCGCTCGTCACGGCGGCGGGCACGTTTTACCCGCCGGACGCCTGGGGTGGCGTCATGGCGCAGTTCGCGCCGGACGAGATCGAGGCCGAGCTGCGCGCGCAGTTTGAGCGGTTCATCGCCCTGGCCGGGCACGCGCCCGATCACCTCGACGCGCACCACCACGCGGCCTACCTGCACCCGGCGGCGCTGGCTGCCCTGCTCGCCCTCGCGGCGGAGCACCGGCTCCCGCTGCGTGACGGCGGCTTCGGGTTGGACGACGGGCACGCGCTGGCCCTGCTGGGCGGGATCCTGCCCGGCCTCACCGCCGAGGGCTACACGTCCCTGATGGGCGAGTTGCGGGCGGTGGTGCAGCAAAGCCCGGCGCCGCACATGCCCGCGCGGCTGGAACTGGGCTTCTTCGGCGAGCGGGCGACGCTGGGCGACCTGCTCGTGATCCTCACCACGCTGCCGGATGAAGGCGCCACGGAGTTGATGTGCCACCCCGGCTACCTCGACGCGGCGCAGCCGGTCACGGGGTACACCCGCCGCGAGGAGGAGTTGGCGCACCTGACCAGCCGTGCCACGCGCGAGTTGGTGCAGGCCGAGGGCATTCAGTTGGTGACGTTTGCCGATCTGGTGTAGGTAGGACACAGCAGGCGATGAACGAGCGGGGCAACCGGCCACCGTTTGACGACGAGGACACGGACGAGATCACGTACGGGGAATTCCCCGACGCCGAGGCATACCTGTGGCCCGACGACGAGGAGGACGCGATCGAGCTGGAGGACCTCGACGCCGGAGCGGACGACGCCGCCCGCGAGGACTTGTTCGCCGCGATCGCGAGCCTGGACGACGAGGCGGACGCGCCCCCACTGGCTCCGGTGCCTGCCGCCGACGCGCTGCCCGTCCCGCAGCCGCTGCCCCTGCCGCTCCCCGACGACGAACCGGCGGAGGATCAGCCCGTCGCGCCGGTTGCCGCCGCCGCAGCCTCGATCCCCGGCACGGAGATGATCTACCGCGTCGTGCTGACGCTGCCGCTCGAGCTTAGCGAGCAGATCGCAGCCCTGCGCGCCGAGGCGGGCATCGAGGGCCTGCCGCCGCCGGGCATCGAGCTGACGCCGCCGTTCCACACCGGCGATCCGGAGGCGGTCGAGGCCACCCTGGAGGCATGGGCGCAGGACACGCTGCCGCTACAGCCGGAGATCACCGGCGTGGTGGCCCGCGTGATCGGGACGCAGCAGTATGAGGCGGCGCTCGCCGTCGAGCCGGGCGCGGACCTGGTGGACGTGTCTGAAGACCTCATGACCCGCCTGGAGGACCTGATCGTGCTGCCCGGCGAGCTGGACCCGGCCCCTGGGCGCATCCTGGTCGGCGGCGCGGTCGAGGCCGCAGCCTACCCGCGCCTGATCGCGCGGCTCCAGCGCGAGATCGACCTGATCGGCTGGCAGGCGGAGTCGGCCATGCTGATCCGGCGCCCGGCCGGTTCCGACACGGCGGAGTGGGAGGTTGTGACGCTCGTCGCCTGATTCGGCCCGCTTCGGCGGGATGCAGCCCCGTGCAAGACATTCGACCGCTCAGTGAGGGAGGCAGACATGTCGGAGAGCGCAATCGCCCAGCCTACCGTATCGAAGCCCCGACCGAAGTCGAAGTACTTCTTCATCAGACGCCGGCCCCGGCTGCGCGACCTGCCGCGCGAGTGGACGCGGCCCGACGAGGCCGCCTACGCCCAGTTGGTGGCGAACGAGGGCTTCATCGCCCCGGCGCAGGCGCAGGCGACCAACTCGAAGGAGCTGATGGAGGACGTGCGCGAGCTGGAGGAGTATCTCATGCCCCAGTTCTGGCGGATGGACCAGTTGGCCAAGTACTACCAGAACCGGCACTACCTCTACCAGTGGACGTTCATCATCACCGCCTTCCTGACGACTGCACTCTCCGCCCTGACGGTATACGTGCACACCACGGGCGATCCGGAGGTGGCCGGTATCACGTTGACGAGCGCGCTCGGTGCGCTTACGGCGCTGGTCAGCGGCGTATCGTCGGCGATCGCCTTCCTGAACGCGAACCAGTCGCCACAGCAGCGGTGGTTCAAGGCGCGCGCCCAGGCCGAGAGCCTGCGCTCGCTGTACTTCGTTTACCTGGCGCGGCAGGGTCCGTTCAACGTGGCTTCCGGCCGGGAACGCGTCCAGCAATTGGGCCGCGCCGTGCTTGACGTGCTGCGCGATAAGGAGAAGGAGCGGGACAACCGATGAGCGACGCCACCACACCACCCACCGATCCCGCCGCCGGGGCGCAAGCGGAAACCGGCGCGAGCAGCGTGTACACGCTCAGCGAGGACGAGGCCCGGCTGCGTGTGCGGCTGTATATGCAGCAGCGGTTGAATCATCAGGCGAACTACTACCGGGATCGTGTGGACGAGTTCAGCTTCAACTCCGACCGGATGCTGTTGTTTTCCGCCGTGCTGATGGGTATTTCCACCGTCGTTTCGTCGTCGTCGGTGTTTAACGATTGGGCGGTGCTGCCGCTGGTCACGGCGCTGTTGCCCGCCTTCGCGGCGGCCATCAGCGCCTTCCGGTCGCTGTACCAGTGGGAGCGCCAGGCGACGATCTACGAGGAGGCGTGGCTGGCGCTGCAAGAGGCGCGTCTGGCGCTGCCCGACGAGGACTACATCGAGCCGGGCGACTATCAGCGCGCGTTCCCACGGCTTGTCGCCCAGACGGAGGAGGTGCTGCGCGGCGAGGCGGGGCAGTGGGGCCAGATCAGCCTGGCGCAGACGCCGAAGGAGGCCCCGGTTCCCGAACCGCCCGCACCGTCCCCGGCTCCGACTCCAAACCGGCCCGACGACGATCAGGGGCCGTAGCGGGGCGCCTCACCGGCAGTTGACGACGGCCAGGTGCTCCTCGTAGGTGCGGGAGAACTTCGCGCCCGTCCCGTCGCACGACGCCGCCATGTAGTAATAGTCGGTCTGTGCCGGGTACACCGCCGCCGTGATCGCGCCCAGGCCGGGGCTGTTGATCGGGGCGGGCGGCAGGCCGGGGCGGGCGTAGGTGTTATAGGGCGAATCCACGTTCATGTTGCTGCCGGTGATGCGCGGCCACCAGTCGCCGGGCCGCCCCAGCGCGTACTGCGCCCCCGCGGTCGAGGCCAGCCGGTTGCCGTCCCGCAGGCGGTTGTAGAACAGGCTGGCGACGAGCTTCTGCGTCTCCGGCGCGCGGGATTCGCGCTGGATGATGGAGGCCATCGTCAGCGCCTCGTGGAAGCTGATCCCCTGCGCGGCGGCGTCGGCACGCATCCCTGCCGGGACGGCGGCATCGAAGGCCGCCAGCAGCATGTCGCGGAAATCCTCGGCGGTCGTCTCGTTCTGCACGGCGTACGTGCCGGGGAACAGGTAGCCCTCCAGCGACGTGCCAGGCGGGCGGCCGTTGATGTAGTCATAGGGCGTCATGGCGCCGGGGCCGGTCGCGTTGAGGAATGCCTGCCCGGAGAACGCCACGGGGACGCTGTCGATTGCGGCGGCGATCTGCTCGCGGCGCCACCCCTCCGGCACGACGATGGTGCAGGGGCACTGCGGCACGCGCGGCCCGGTGACCGGCTCCACGGCGGGCTGCGGCGCGGAGGGTGGGGCGTGTTCGGCGGCGCCCGGCGGCAGGTAGATCACCTGCCCCACACCGATCAGCCGCTCTTGCAGGCAGTTGGCCGCCATGATCGACTCGACGCTGACATCCGCCGCGCCCGCCTCTCGCGCGCCGAGCACGAACGCAAACAGCGTGTCGTCCTGCTGGACGGTGTACGGCTCCCAGCCTTCGGGGCGGACGCACGCCGCCTGGATCGTGGCGAGCGCCGCCTGGGCGTCCGTCGCGGTCGGGACGGGGGTCGGCGTGGCGATCACGCCGGGCGGCAGGTAGATCGTCTGCCCCACGATGATCCAGCGTTCGGGCAGGCAGTTCGCCGCGATCAGGTCGTCCACGGTCACGGTCTGCTCGGCCAGCAGCACGAACTCGAATAAGGTGTCACCCTCTTCGACGACGTACGGGACCCACCCTTCGGGCGGCGTGCAGCCCTCTGTTTCGGGCGAGGGCGGTTCCCCGGTCGTCTCTGTGCTGGTGAGGAGCGCCGGTTTCCCGGCGTGCGCGATCGGGGCCGCGCCGTCCGGCTGCGCCGCGTACAGGCTGCCGTTCAGCGCGAGCAGCAGGGCGACAGCCCAGGTGACGCCCACCCCCAACAGCAGGGCCAGCAGAGGTCTGCGTCGGCGCGTGTGGGGTGGGGGCGGTGAGGATGTTCCACTCTGACCCATGCCCTGATTGTAACGTGTTGCGCGGTCGTGGCAAGGCTGCGGCGGCAATGCCCGAAACGGAAACGGGCCGGTTTTGTACCGGCCCGCACATCGCAAGGGGGTGTCACGGCGGCGCTGCGACTGCGCCTAGTGCATGTTGTCCTCATGGATGAGGTACGTGCAGGAGTCGTGATCCTGAAGCTGCCAGCTCAAGCGCTGCGGGCGCGCGCCCGTCAGGCCGCGGACCAAATTCTCGTCCATACGGCATAACTCCGGGTTGTTGCACGATACCTGCTCATACGGGCAGTTCGAGATTTGCAGCAGGAAGCCTTCCTCAGCCCGCCGCCACGACGCGTTGTAGCCGTGCTCGTTCATAAACTGCACGGCGTGGTCCAACCGTACCTCCAGCGGTGCGTCGGGGACGTTGGCGCCCTCGACCATCTGCCCGGCGACCCCTTCCAGGATCTTATTGAACTGGCTGGGGTGAAGCTGCTCCTTGATCTGCACCAACAAACCAGTCGCAAGCCCCTGGTAGTTGTTCGGGAATTGGTCGGCGGCACGTTCGGTGAGGGTGTAGACGTACTGCGGACGTCCGGGGGCGCTGCGGCGCCGGACTGCGGGCGCAGCCACCAGCCCATCGCCCCGTAGGATCTCCAGGTGATGCCGCACCGTCACCGCCGTGATCTTGCCGATGCGCTCGCTCAGATCGGTCACGATCTCGTCGATCGTGGCTTCCTTGCGCTCCTTGAGGATCTCCAGGATATGTCGTCTGGTTTGTTGCATGGTTAGCCCTACTTCGCCATATTTAGCATTTTGACTATAAATTTAACAAATCATATATTTTCGTGGTGATCCTGTCAACTGACATGATGCAGGGGTATCCTACGACAAAGGGCACATCTCGGCGTCCGGCGCCCCCTAAAGGGTCGCTTATCGCCACCTTAACACCCGTTTGAAACGAACGCCACTCTCGGCTACACTTAGAACGGCTGGTCAGCATGGATTCCGCGCGTCCGTAGAGGAGCTTCCCCCATGAGCGTACGCCCACAAACCGCAGCCCTGATCGTTTTGCTGGTCGTGATGGGGTTTGTTTTCGTTTTGGTTGGCGAGGCCGGGGTGTCCACCCAGGTGTTTAAGCCGACGGCGACGCCAACTCCAACCGAAGACGCGGCTGCT
>CAZGLU010000115.1:0-6926 GCA_964526095.1 uncultured Anaerolineaceae bacterium
TTGATGCGCTTGATACCCTCGATCGTCTCGATCCCGCTGCTCGCCATCTCCGGGTTGCCGGTTGCGAGCGTGAACGTCAGCGCGTCGAAGATCAGGTCTTCCGGCGCCAGCCCATACTCGTTCACCGCGATGTCGTAAATGCGCCGCGCCACCTCGACCTTGCGCTCGGCGGTCTTCGCCATGCCCTGCTCGTCGATGGTCAGCGCCACGACCGCCGCGCCGTGCTTGCACACGATCGGCAGCACCGCGTCGATCCGCTCGCGCCCGTTCTCCAGGTTGATGCTGTTGACGATCCCGCGTCCGGGGTACAGGCTCAGCGCCGCCTCGGCCACCTCCGGCTCGGTCGTGTCGATCATCAGCGGCACGTCCACGCCCATCGCCAGCTTCTTGACGACCTTGCGCATCTGCTCGGCCTCGTCGGCCCGCTCCGTCAGCGCCACGCACACGTCGAGCACGTGCGCCCCGGCGTCCACCTGCTGCTGCGCCACCTGGAGGATGCCATCGTAGTCATCTTCCAGCAGCAGGCGCTTGACCTTGCGGCTGCCCTGGCTGTTGACGCGCTCCCCGATCAGCGTCGGCGGGGGCGACTGGCGCAGCGCCATCGCGCGCATCCCGCTGGATACGGCGGCCTCCGTCTCCGGCTTGCGCCGGGGCGCAGGGCGCCGCACGTCCGGGCCGCCCTTCACCTTGTCGATCAGCTTCGCCAGGTGCTCGGGCGTGGTGCCGCAGCACCCGCCCACGACGCTCACGCCCCAGTCCACGAACTCCGCGAGCATCGCCGCGAACGGCTCCGGCTGCATCGGGTAGACTGCCTCGCCTTCGACGTTGATCGGCAGGCCCGCGTTCGGCAGCACGCTCAGCGGCTTGGTGCTGTGCTCGGTCAGATACTTGACGGGCTGCGCCATGTGCTCCGGGCCGGTCGAGCAGTTCAGCCCGATCACGTCCACCGGCAGCGCCTCCAGCGTCGTCAGTGCGCTGGCGATCTCCGTCCCGAACAGCATCCGCCCCGACGTATCGAGCGTGACCTGCACCTGCAAGGGGATCCGCACGCCCGCATCCGCGAAGTAGCGCGTGATGCCGACCACCGCCGCGCGCACCTCCAGGATGTCCTGGCTCGTCTCGACCAGCAACACATCCACACCGCCCTCGACCAACCCCTGCGCCTGCTCGTAGAACACATCCGCCAACTCGTCAAACGTGATGTTGCTCAGGTCCGGGTCGTCGGAGCTGGGCAGCTTGCCGCTCGGCCCGATGCTGCCTGCCACGTAGCGCGGGATGCCGGTCTGCTCGGCGTAGCGATCCGCCACCCGCCGCGCGAGCTGCGCCGCCGCCCGGTTGATCTCAAGCACGCGGTCCTGCAAGCCGTACTCGGTCAGCGTCAGACGGTTGGAGCGGAAGGTGTCCGTCTCGATCACCTCGCTGCCCACTTCCAGGAACGAGGCGTGGATCGCTTCGATCACGTCCGGGCGCGTGATCACGAGGTAGTCGTTACAGCCCTCGGTCCGCTCGCCGCCGAAGTCCTCCGCGCTGAGATCGTACGCCTGGATGCTGGTCCCCATCGCGCCGTCGTAGATCAGCACGTGGTCCGCGATCGCGTCCAGGTAGCGCCGGTTGGTGAATGGCATCTCACGTGGCGTCGTCATCGTATTGTGTTGCTCCTAAGGCTCGCCTGCGGTCAAAGGAGGTGGAGCGTTCTATCTCTCACGCAAAACGCCCCTCTCAGGGCAAGGGGCGTCGTGGGTTGATCTCTCCGCTGCCCCTCATCTTCCAGTTCGTGCTGCCGGACTTGGCACCGTCCCGCCCGGTCAGGGCCAGGGGTTGCCGCGGTTTCACAGGGCCGGTCCCTCCACCGCTCTGGATGAGGTCATGATAGCGCGAATAGTACCATAAACCAGACGGCCATGCCAAAAACACCGGACCGGCTGCCCCGTTTGCCCGAAACATGAGACCTCCGGATAATTCGAGTATAATACAAGCCAGCGTCCAGTCTTGAGGTTTGGACTCGCGCTCCACGAAAGGACTGTCGTCGTCATGCACTTCGATCTCGCGCTCCTGGGCTTCGGCAACGTCGGGCGCGCCCTGGCCCGTCTCCTCGACGCCAAAGCCCGCACCTTGCAGGACGAATTCGACCTGACATTCCGCGTCACCGGCATCGCCACGCGCTCGCGCGGCCTCGCCATCAACCCCGACGGGCTGGACCTCAACGCCGCGCTGGCCGTCGTAGAATCCGGCGGGCGCCTCGACGCGCTGCACCGGGGCGCGCCCGTCGCGGATACGCTCGCCTTCATCGACGCCTGCCCCGCCGACCTGGTCATGGAGGCGACCTGGCTGGACCCGCAGACCGGCCAGCCTGCCACCGATTACGTACGCGCCGCCCTGCGCGCCGGGCGCCATGTCGTCACCGCCAACAAGGGGCCGGTCGCCTTCGCGTACCGCGAGCTGCGCGAACTCGCCCGCCAGCAGGATCGCGGCTTCTTCTTTGAGAGCACGGTGATGGACGGCGCGCCGGTCCTCGGCATTGGCCGTGAGGGGCTGCTGGCGACGACCGTCCTGCGCATCCGGGGCGTCCTGAACAGCACCACCAACTACATCCTGGGTGCGCTGGAGCAAGGCACCCCCTTCGACGAGGCCGTGCGTCAGGCGCAGGCCATCGGCGTCGCGGAGGCCGACCCCTCCAACGACCTCGAGGGCTGGGACGCGACGGTGAAGACGGTTGTGCTCGCCAACGTGCTGATGGGCGCTGATCTGCGCCCCGCCGACGTCGATCGCACCGGGATCATGGACGTGACGGTGGAGGCCGCGCAGGAGGCAGTGGCCGCCGGGGAGCGCATCAAGCTGCTGTGCGAGATCGTGCGCGACGGCGAGGCCATCCGCGCCAGCGTGCGCCCGACGCGCCTGCCCCTGTCGGACCCGCTCAGCCAGGTATCCAGGACCAGTAGCGCGATCACCATCTCGACCGACACGCTGCACCAGCTAACCGTGATCGAGGGCGACACCGACCCCACGACGACGGCATACGGCATGCTCGTGGACATGATCAACATCGCGCGAGGGCGGTACCGTGGCTAGCGGCGCAGACCAGCACGACGATCCGCTCTGGCCCGCCTCACCGGCGCGCAGCCAGACCGATCCGTTGCGGGTATTACAGGACCGACGTGCAATGAATCGCGACCAGAGCCGCATCAATCAGCTCACTTCGCCCTACAGCCCGTTTAACCCGCCGCAGTTGTCGCTGGACTTCAGCGACTTCCTATCCCTGATCTGGCGCGTTGACCGGCACGCCGCGCAGAAGAACCTGGTGCAGTACTACCTGGAATGCACGCGGGCCCTCTCCCGCGCCTTCAACTTCGAGCAGCGCAGCCTGGGCCGCGTCATGCGGACCACCCCGCCGGGCCAGTTGTACGCGACGTTGAGCAACATGCCCTTCCGCGAGACGCGCCGCCTGGGTGACGCGTCGGCCCGCCGTGCCGCTATCCAGCAGCTCGCTCAGCTTCGCTCGGACGTCCTGTCGATCGGCGTCTACCAGCACAACTGGATCGTCGGCTGGCCCGGCAGCCGCATCCAGGACTCGGAGCTGCGCGAACGCATCTTCGCCACGCTCTTCACGGCCCTGCCCAGCCAGTACAGCCACTTTGGCCGCCTGATCCTGGTCATCGACATCGTGCTGCAAGAACTGCTGCTCGGCAATCGCGACAACAGCGAGTTTGCGCTCGGCACGCTGATCGATCGCTACGGCTACCCGGATCCGGAGGATCGCCGCGTGCGGGAGTTGTACAGCGGGGATGGGAAGGACTGGACGGGCGGTTAACGCCCCGCGCCGAGGTCTTTGATGCCGAGGTCTTTGACGAGGTAGACCACCGGCTCCGGCCCGCAGCCAACGTCCAGTTCCAGCACGCGCGCATCCAGGAAGCCGAGCCGCCGGTAGAGCGCCAGGGCACGCGGGTTGGACAGCGCCGCGCCGATCTCCAGTGTCTGCACGCCGAGGGCGCTCGCCGCCTGGCTGAGCCGGTCGATCAGTTGGCTGCCGATCCCGCGCCCGCGCAGGGCCGCTTCCACCACCAGGTCGCTGATCTCCCCGGCGCGCGGCCAGACCGTCAGCAGCCCAAAGGCGCACGGCGTGCCCTGCCACACGGCGACGAGGGCCAGTCCGCGCCGCTGCTGCGCCAGCTTCTCGCTGCGACGCAGCAGCTCAACCACGTTGGCGAGCGTGCGGTCCGCCCAGCAGGCCCGTTTCAGGGCCTCGGCGTCGGCCACCCGCGCGGGTCGAAAGGAGAGGGTGCTGGGTGCGATGTCTTGTTTTTCCGGGATCATATGCTTGAGTCAGGGGTCAGCGCGCGAGCCGTTCCACATGCGGCCCACACTATACCAGACAACACCACAAACCGCACCGTCGGGCGGCGTCCGGTTGCGCAAACCGTCATTTTTGGCTAATCTGGCCCGCCACGAGGAACGCCGATCCAGCGAGCACCGTGCACCGGGAAACCAGGGCAGACGCCCGCCTTCTGGGTGGAGGAACGCGTGATGCCGAAGCAGTGGACGCGATACCTGAGCCTGTTGTCCGTCAGCCTGACGATCGCGGCGCTGGCGTTTGCAGTGCTGGCCTGCAACCTGAGCCGCCTGGATGAGGGCGGCGGCTCGGATGACGCGGACAATCGCCCGCTGGTCGCGCTGCTCGCCCCGGTCAATGGCAGCGTCTACGCTGAGGGTGCGGTCGTCCATCTGTACGCCATCGCCCAGGAGCCGGTCACCGGTGTGGCCCGCATCGAGTTCCGCGTGGACGACGCACCGGTAGGCGAGATCGTCGCGGAGCAGCCGGAGGGCCAGACCTCGCTCGACGGCGTTGTGCAGTGGACCGCGACGGGCCGCACCGGGCACCTGATCACCGCCGAGGGCTTCCGGGCCAACGGGTCCTCGCTCGGCCTGAGCGATGCCGCCGTGCGCGTCGTCGGACGCCCCGCCGAACAGGCCACTGCCGACGCACTGGGCGCCGGGCAGCCCACCCCCGACGCGACCTCCCCGCCCGCGCCGGAGCTGCCCGACCCTGAGCCGACGAACGAGCCTCCCCCCAACGAGCCGCAGGAACCACAGCAGCCCGCCGCGCCGGTGGTCGAGGGCGTGCCCGCCATCGTCACGACCCCCGACTTGAACGTGCGCCAAGGCCCCGGCACAGCCTATCCGTCGGTCGGCACGCTGCCGGAGGGCGAGACGATCACCATCATCGGGCGCAACGCCGACAGCAGTTGGTGGGCGATCAGCTACCAGGGCGGCAGCGCGTGGGTGTTCGCCGGGCTGACTGCGCCCCAGGGCGACGTGAGCGACGTCCCGCTGGTCGCCGCGCCGCCGCTCCAATAGCCGCTCGACCCAGGGGAAGCCGCAACGCGCCGCTCAAAACTGGTACCCCAGCCCGTCGCCCAACGCCGCCGGGTCGACCGCCCCGAACGGCACGATGACCAGCAGATCCGGTGAGGGCCGCGCCGCCGCATAGGGGACACCAAGCGCGTCGAAGGCACGCTCCAACGGTGTGTCGCGCTGCCCCGGCAGGATCGCCTCCACGAACGCCACCCGCTCCGCCCGTGCGATCTGTTCCGGCACCGCCGGGAAGCGCAGCAGCCCGCGCGCCGCATAGATGTCGTACCAGTCCGCCGCCAGGATCCGCCCCTCCGTCTCGAACATCAGCACGTGCGCGATGCCCACGTCCGTCCACACGTGTGCGATGCCTTGCGCGTCGAGGAACGCGATCAGCGGGTCGAGCGTGGCCGGTTGTCGCAGGTAGTAGGGTGACGCGAAGGCGCGCAGCGGGTCGGCCCGCAGCGCGCCGACCAGGTTCAGCCCGATCGTGACCGCGACGATCCCCGCCCCGATGGGCCGCAGCCACGCGCCCCGCCGGGCCACCGCCAGGGCCAGCGCCGCCGCCCCGATCGGGAAGGCGCTGTGCAGCATCAGCAGGTAGCGCCCGGTCGCGTCGTGCCCGAAACGGTTGATCGCATGGTTTCCCCACCCGCTGAGCAGGTACAGCACGGGCGCGTTCACCACGAACAGCGCGAGCAGGACGCGCGCCGGGCGCCGCGCCGGATCCCACCGCCCGCGCCAGCCCCACGCGATCAGCGCCAGCGCCCCGCCCTGGTACACGGCTTGCAGCCACCAGATCGCGGGCCAGCTCAGGATCGGCCAGCGGGGATCCGCGCTGACCAGGCGCGGCGCGAGATCGTGGATCATGTGGTCGAGCACGAGCCGGGGCGTCGCCAGCCCCTCCCCCTGCTCCGCCAGCAGGTAGCTGAACGTCGCGAAGCCGCTACGCGCGTTCTCGATCCAGAACGGCAGGCTACCGGCGGCAAACGCCAGCGCCACCGCGCCCCACGCTCGCGCGGGGATGGGCCGCCCGCGCCACAGCACGACGAGCACGATCGGGATCGCGTAGAACGCGAACAGCCACGACACCCAGCACGCGATCCCACCGATCAGGCCAAGCGCGACCAGCGCCCGCCGCCGCGTCCGGAGGGGCGCCGCCCGATCCGCCACATACGAGGCCGCGATCAGTCCGAGGTTGCCGAGGGCCAGTGTCTCCGCCGTCGCGCCCCACGTCTTCATGCCGGTGATCAGCAGGTAGCTCGGCGCACACGCCGCCAGCAGCGCCGCGAGCGCCCCCGCCTGCGCGCCGTAGGCCCGCCACCCCAGCCAGCCGGTCGTAGCCACGTAGACGCCCGACAGCAGCCAGGGGATCAGCTTCAGCGTCACGGCGTTCGCGCCGAACGCAGCAAAGAGGGGGGCGATCAGGTAGGATTCGAGGGCGCCGAGGTAGGGTTGTCCGGGGTGGAAGACGGGCCGCGCGCCGTCCACGATCGACAGCGCTTGCAGCCCGACCATGCCTTCGTCGTAGTCGTAGCGCCACCCGGCCCGCGCCAGCAGAACCAGCCGCAGGCCCAGAC
>CAZGLU010000115.1:6936-7726 GCA_964526095.1 uncultured Anaerolineaceae bacterium
GGACGGCCAGCGCATCCGGCCCCCCGTAGGCTAACCGGCTTCCGTCACGGTGAACGCCGCCACGTCAACCGGCTCCCCGCCCTCCCCGATGTAGAGGCGGATCTCGTAGCTGCCGGGCGGAAAGCCGGTGTCGCTGCCGAAGAAAAAGTAGCTGCTACCGTCCGACTCCGACCCCCACAGGTAGGCGTTGCCGTCCACCAGTTCGCCGTCACGGTACAACTCGCGCCGCCACAGCACCCCCTGCCGCATGTCCCGGAAGTCCACGAACAGGTACAGCCGCGTGATGCCCTCCCTGAACTGCGTGTCCGGCTCGACCGGCGTAAACGCATCGGAGATCTGGCTGTCCAGGGCGGTGATCGTCAGCGTCGCGTTGGGGCCGGGCGTCACGCTGGACACCAGCGGCGTCATCTGGGGCGTAAACGTGGCGAAGGGCGTGTTGGTCGGTGTGGTGGATGGCGGCGTCGCCGTGATGATGACCACAACCGTGGGCACGGGCGTCGGGCTGGCGCTCGGCTCGGTCGGGGCTGGGGGTGGCGTCGCCTCCACCTCGCCGGGCGTCGGGGACGGAAGCGCATCCGCTGGCGGGATTGTTTCGAGGTCCACAACCGGCGCCGTACGGTCCGCATCGGACAACGCAACGTTGACGGCGGGGGGCGCCTCCGGTTCCTTGGTGAAAAGTGCGAGCAGGACCGACGACACGCAGGAGGCCGCGCTGAGGAACAGCAAGACGCTCGCCAACAGGAACAGCCGCCAGCCGCGCTGCCCTGAGATCGGAAGAGCACACGTCTGA
>CAZGLU010000115.1:7736-8499 GCA_964526095.1 uncultured Anaerolineaceae bacterium
CGCTGCCCAGCTTCCCGCCGCCGCCGCCAGAAGACGTCCCGGCGGCTGCGCCGGAACAACCGCAGCGAGATCAACAGGATCAGCAGCGCCAGGACAAATAACACACCGGTACTATACAGTAAAATGTCTTGGAGAGACTCTGGCATAACGGCCTACCTGGTTGCGGCTCGGGAGCCAGGCGAAATTATAGCACGGCGGGCAGCCGGACCGACAGGGGCGGTTTGGGCGGGCCTCCTGTTTTGAGCGTATTCCTCCGGGATCGACCCTTGCATAAACGCCTACTGTTCACTATAATTTGGGCACTTGGGTCGTTAGCTCAGTTGGCTAGAGCGCGTCGTTGACATCGACGAGGTCAGAAGTTCAAGTCTTCTACGACCCACTCCCGGAGGCCACTCGTATGAGTGGCCTCCGTCATTTCCACTGGCCGGGCCATCAGTCGATCGGCGGCGGCGGGCACGGCCGGTCACCGATCTCCACCACCAGGAACGACGCGATCCAGCCGTTGAACTCGTTCTGGCCCACGCGGAACTTCACCCGGTACCACAGCCGCCCGCCCTCATCGTAGCGCTGGTCCATGACCTGCATCGCCTGCCCGCGCTGCACCACGATGATCTGTGCGGAGCTGGTCGTCGGGCGCTCGCGCACATACGCGCCCACTCGGGGCCCCCAGGTGCGGCACAGCGCCGCCGGCGTGGGCGGAAGAGATCGGAGGGCGTGGGGGAGGGGAAGAGTGTTGGGTGGGGGGTGGGTGGGGGGGGGGGGG
>CAZGLU010000115.1:8509-8895 GCA_964526095.1 uncultured Anaerolineaceae bacterium
ACGACGTGATCGCCCGCAAGGACGACAGGTCCCATCGGTCGGGCTGGGCGTCGACGTCGGCTCAGGCGTGTCGCTGGGCGTGAACGTCATGGTGGGCGTATACGTGTGGGTCGGCGTCTCGCTCGGCGTCGGTGTCCATGTATGCGTCGGGGTGTAGCTCGGCGTCGGCGTCCACGTATGCGTCGCCGTGACGGACGGCGTCAGCGTGGGGGTCGGGGTCTCGGTAGGCAGCGGCGTGTGGGACGGCGTAAACGTCGGCGTGCGCGTGGGCGGGTTGATCACCGGCCCCCATGCCGGGCGCGTCGCCAGCGCCACCGCCAGCAGCACGACGAAGATCACGATCCCGCTGGCGCTGAGCAGCGCATAACGCCGCCGTCGCATGTTCC
>CAZGLU010000116.1:0-2808 GCA_964526095.1 uncultured Anaerolineaceae bacterium
TACACCCTATCCTACACTCTTTCCCTACACGACGCTCTTCCGATCTTGCCACGTCAGCGGCTGCGTCCGGGCGCGCTGCTCCTCCCACAAGGCCAGCCACTCGGCGTAATCGGGCGCGGGCGCGGGCAGCCGGTCCAGCATGGCGACCGGCTCATCGCGCTCCAACGCCGCGTGCAGCCGGTCCAGCGCGTCCATGATCGCGGGCGGGTAATCCGGATTGGCCGCCTGCACCTCGCGTATGATCTTGGGCAGGCGCACGGCCATCGTGAGGTGGGCGAAATCGTTGTCCATGGTCAGGGGGCGGGCGCGTGCCGCGATGTCGGTGTTCATCAGCTTCCTTCAGATATGGGGTCTGCCAGTCGGTCCTGCCTACGATGATAACCAGCAATGGCGGGGGATGCACGGGTTTGGCGCGCGGACGAACAAGGACGAACAAGAACGAGAGGCAGCCCGAACGCTGCCCCTCGCCTCGAAAGCAGGATGAAAACGCGGCCAGACGCTAGGGCGCATCCAGCGTGTAGTGGACCAGCAGGCCGAGGTCCTCGATCCGGTCGGCGCGCAGGCGCGGCACGTCCGTTCCGTCGACGCTGACCGTCGTGCGCAGGGCGGCCGGGAGCGCGCTCACCGCCGCCGGGGTGATGTGCAGCGTCCAATCCTCGGACACCTCCAGGTCGCCGTTGACGTTGGCGAACTCGGCGTGCGGCAGGCCGCCGAACGCCGCCCCCGCCGTCACCAGGTCGCCCGCCGACGCCGCCCCGTCACCGCGCGCCAACTCGATCGCCAGCGGCTGCGCGTCGTCGTACAGCGCCGGGTCGCGCGGCTTGAGCAGCAGGATCGCGCGCTCGACCGTGATCGTCCGCCCCTGGAACAGGTACGGGAAGTGCTCGCGGCCCAGCGCCAGTGCGGTCTGGTGGTCGCCCGCCCCGGCGGGGTGCAGCAGTTGGTGGAAGGCGGTGCCGAACTCCCGCTTGAGGCTGAAGAAGGCGTACAGCCCGGTGTGCTCGGTCGCGTTGACGATGGCGTTGATCCGTGCGTCGAGCGCCGGGACGACCTGCGAGCGCACGGCCTGGCCGCCGTCGCGGGCGGTGTAGTGCATGTGCAGCACGACATCGGAGATCGTGTCGTAATCGAACGCGCGGTATTCGTCGGTGAGCTGCACGCGCCACCGGCTGATGGCCCCCGCGCCCTCGAACGGCAAGTAACGCTCGTCGCCGGTCGAAAGCTGGAACAGGCCGCTGTCGTTGCGCCCGCTGCTGAGCGCGACCGACTGGATGCCGCCCGTGTTGGTGATGAAGCGCACGTCGTCCACGCCGGTGTACGGCTGGTGCGGGTTGACGGTGCTGACGCGGATGCGGTTGCTCAGCAGCGTCAGCGTGGCGTTCACGCCGGCATACGGCCCGGCCACACACGGGATCGTCATCTCCACCCACCGGATGCGGCGCAGGTAGTGGCCCGGAAAGTCGAGGTTGAACAGCGCCTCCGGGACCTCGAACTCACACTCGCCCGTCTCGCGGAGCTGGATCAGCGCCGCCGGGTCGATCTGCGCCAGCGAAATGTGGCGCGTCAACTCCAGCTCGCGCTTGTTGTTCTCGTAGTACGCGGCCTCCATGCGGCGCAGGTCGTAGTACAACCGGTCCCCGGCCAGCAGGCCCTTCTTGAGGCTGTCCCAGTAGCCGAACTTGATGAACGACGCGCTGTAGTCGGCCAACTCGTGCTGGTACGCCTTCTCCGCGCGCTTCGCCAGGTCGTAGGCAAGCTGGTAGCACTGGAAGTAGACCGTCGAGATCTGCGTCACCATCCAGTTATACAGGTCCCGGTTGGTGAACTTGTTGCGCATGAAGTCGTCGATCTCGGCGGACTGCTCGATCTGCAACTCCTGGTTCGCCAACTCGCGCTCCGCGATCGCGATGCGCAGTCGCGCGGCGGCGATCTGGTGCTCGATGCCCTGCGCGTCGATGCGCGCCTGGTCCGCGCTGAAGTTCCATTCCTCCTGCCGCCGGTCGTAGCCCGCCAGGGTGGATGCCCGCTGCGCGGCCTGGCGCTCCTGCGAGGCGATCAGTGCGAGCATCTGGCTGGCGATGCTGAGCGCCTTCGAGATCTGCGTGCCGCCGAAGCTCGCCTTGACCACCGGGGACGAGAACCCGCCCTCGGCGCCGAGGTCGAAGTCCGGGATCAGCGCCAGCGCCGAAGCGGCCAGCGAGGTCCCCTGCGACAGCCCGTCGAACATCGTCGCGGTGTCCATCTTGGTCAGGTTGAGCCGCTCGTTCGGGATCAGCGGGTTGCGCGTGGCGTAGAACCGCTCGCGCGCCTCCGCCGCCTCCAGGTTCCGCCGCAGCCCTTCGAGCGCGGCCTCGGCCTCGTCGATCTGCTGCTTGCGCACCTCGCGCACGGCCTTGAGCATGGCCTGTTCGTGCCGCTGGCGCAGCAGGGACAGGTCCTCCGCGTCGCGCTTCTCCAGCGCGGTCAGCAGCGCCGTGCCGAGCGCACGCACGTCGTTGACCAGCTCGAGCGCCTTCCCGATCATCACGCTGAAGCGGTAGTGCGGGCGCGGGGCGCTGAGGTCGTTCAGCACGCTGCTGAGGTCGATCCCGGCAGCAGCCGCCCGGACCAAAAGCGCCGGGTCGATGGGCGGGGCGAACAGCGCCAACTGCCGCTCCACCCCTTCGATGTTCATGCAGTGCCGGATCTTGAACAGCCGGTCCGCGACGATGTCCCAGTAGCCGAGCAGCTTCTGGTTGGGCGGCACGCAGAAGAACAGCGTCGAGCCGACGATCTCGGCCACCGGCGCGTCGTCCTCCTCGTCTACGT
>CAZGLU010000116.1:2818-8863 GCA_964526095.1 uncultured Anaerolineaceae bacterium
GTTGGTCGGCGTGGCGAATGATCCGGAGGCGGACAGCCCGCCGGACGAGCCGCCCGGCTCGGTGGGTGGCAGCAGGCTCTCAAGCTGAATCAGGGCATTATCCAGCGCGTTGAGATGCGGCGCGAGGTCGCTGAACGTGCGGATCGGGGTGCCGTCGATCACAACATCCCCCGCCGGGGTCGGGATCTGCTCCGGCTGCTTGCCCAGGATCTCCGCCGCGAGGATGTAGATCTGCGTCGCCTCGTTGACCGACTCACGCGTGTCCTGGCGGAACAGGTGGTCGCCCCAGGCGATCAGGTTGTCGAGGTACTTCATCACGATCGCCTTCTGGTAGGCGAGCGGACGCTGCTCGGCGATCAGGTGCGGCTGGAACGGGTTGCGCCGCCAGTCCTTGATCTGGTCCTCCAGCCGCTTGCGCAGGTCCTTGTCCGCCGGGTCGGTCGAGCTAAGCAGCCGCAGCAGTTCCTCGATGGTCCGCACGTCCGTGTTCTCGAAGAAGGGCCGGACCTTCCAGAACCGGTAGCGGTTCATGGCCAGCGGCACCTCCGAGTTGTCGGTCGGGTCGAAGATGAAGTGATACCACCGCTGCGCCTCCTCGAAGCGCTGGTTCTGGCTGAGGTGGTTGGCGATCATGAAGGGGATGTGGAAGAACAGCTCCCAGTTGTAGATCGCGTAGGGCGTGCCATACTCGAAGTCGAACTCCTCGGCGGGCAGGTCCTCGCCGTTGATCCGAGGCCCCAGGTCATAGATATCCGCGAACTCCCGATTGGACGGCTCGCGCATCAACTGCCGACGCAGGGCATGTGCCTCGCCGTGCTCGCGCGGGTTGAGGATGCCCTCGACGCCGTAGCGGTTGAGCTGCTTGATCAACACCGGCACGTAGGGATGGTAGAAGCTCTGGAAGGTGTAGGTGCTTCGGTGAAACAGCGCCCAGTCCAGCACCCAGACGCCCTGCGTCACCGCGACGTCCATCACGGCGGTGGCGATCTGCAACTCGGCGGCGCGCAGGGTGTACTGAAGGCCCTCCGCCGCCGTCGTGGTCATCGGCAGCGCCCGCGTCCCGGCGCGGTGGATCGGGGACGCGCCACCCCCGATGACCGGCTGCGCCGTGCCGACGTTCAGCGCCGGGGAGGTGCCCGCCGCGCCGAAAGCGCCCCCGGTGCCGATCCGCTCAAAGGCCACGCGCACGTCGCCGCCCAGCACGGCGCCGGGCGTATCGACGATGTTCAGCGCCGCACTGGTGTCGAAGTACGTGCCGATGTAGTAAACAGCGTCGGCCATCTCGGTGGGCAGCAGCAGGCCGCCGCCGATGCCGGGCAGAACGGTGCCGCCGTCCAGCCCATCGACGGGCAGGATCACCGGGCCGTCATCCGGGTCGGGCAGCGGGACGGGGCCGCTGCCGAGCAGCACCCCCAGGCCGATGTTGTCCACGCGGATGATGTCGTCCAACTCCAGGTAGACGTTCGGGTTCAACTCAAGCGTCAGGTCGCCGGTGTACCTGGGGCGCGGCCCGAAGATGTTGCGCGCCTGCACGAAGTAGGTGCGGTACTTGTCCTCGAAGAAGAACGGCGCGGACGAGTCGTACGAGGTGTATTGCAGGGGGATCGTCACGCGGAAGGGATGCGGCACCGCGGCGAGGACCTTCTGCCACGAGCCGTCGGCGCCGCGCACCTGCAAGCCTTCGACCCCGTCGGACGAATAGTAGTAGGTCCACGAACCGGAGCGGCGAATGGGGAGCCGCAGCTCCGTGTTCTTCGCCGCCTTCGCGCGGGCCGGGTCGTACCAATCCAGCTCGATCTGGCCGTCGTTGACGAACAGGAAGCCGGAATGGCTATAAAGGCCCTTTGAGTCGAGGAAGGTCTCCTCGTTCTGGTCCCGGTAGCTGCGCTCGACCGCGATCAGCAAGTCGCCGTTGGGACGGATGATCGGGCGCGGGCGGTAGGCGTCAGGGTGGATGGTCTGGGTCGTCTTCGACCGGGTGCGGATCGTCTCCAGGTACACGTCCGACACGCGCTTGGCGGTCCACTTCCGCTGGCGGTACTGGCTCCACGCCAGCTTGATCTGGAGGTAGCGGTTGGGCGCCCGCCCGTTGTCGCCGCCGGGCACCTCCTCCTCGGCCAACTCCTGCGTCATGAGCCAGAAGATGTACAGGCGGCGGTTGTAGATCACGGGCGTGACGGCCTCCGCGTCGATCTCAAGCGGGATCTCCTGCCACGGGGTCCAGCGCCGCCCCTCGAACCACCGGCGGTAGAAGTACTTGTGCGGCACGCCCTTGGTGCGCGCGATGACGTGCAGCGTGTCGGTGTCGTTCTCGTTGTAGGCGCCCACGACCTCCAGCCGCGCGACCTCGTCCAGCTTCTCAAGGTAGTTGAGGTAGGCGTTCTCGGCGGTCTCAAGCGTGATCTCGTTCTGGAGCAACTCATCCTCAAGCGCCTGGAAGAACGCGGACTTTTCGGGCCGCAGCTCCGGCTCGATGTAGTTCTCCGGCGTGATGAAGACCTTGACGTTGGCCTCCCACACGCGGTAGTTCTTCATCCACTTCCACATCTCCGCGTCCTGGTTGGAGAGCGACAGCCCGTCCTCCAGGTTCAGCAGCAGGCGCTGGATGAACAACTGCACCGCACCCGTCGCGAACACCACGCGCGAGGTGAGCATACACGGCGCCATCTCGACGTCCATCAGGAAGTGGGCGTACAGGTCGTTGGTGTCGCGGATCGCGGGATCGTTCAACTCCTGGATCGTCGCCTCGACCAGCGCGACGCGCTGCTGCTCGCGCAGGGCGTCACGGATCGGCTCGGCCACGCTGAGCCACTGCGTCGCGCTGTACTTGGCGCGCGCCGCCTGCTTGACGTCGGCAGCCATTTCACGCGTGACGGCGGGGGCGGTCCAGCCCCACGCCATGCCCGCCGGAACGCCCAACTGCTTGAGGAGCCGGAACGCGGCCTGTAGGCGCTGCAGGTGTTCGAGCGTGTCCGCCCCGCCCCAGTCGGCGTCGAAGTCGTCCAGGCCGAAGTGCGCGCTGTCGAGCAGCGTGTCGAGGTCATTCCGGTCCCAGCGCGTGCGCTCCGCCAGCGCGCCCAGGAACGCGTCGAACGCGCTCGCGTCACCGCCCGCCTCCGCCATGCGCAGCAGGTCGAAAACGCTCGTCTCGCCCGCGGGCAGCGCCTCCTCAAGCAGGGCCAACTCAGCCATGCGCCGCCATGTGTCGAACGGCGCCGGGCTATCCGCCTCGGACAGCGGCAGCGCGTTGAAGTCCAGCCAGCCATACGTCGCCCGCTCCGCGAAGAGGAAGGCCAGTTCCTCCGCCGGGACGCGCAGCCGGTTCAGCAGCAGCGCCGTCTTGTGCAGGCGGCGCACCATCGCGAACTCGTCCGCGAAGGCGGCCTCGGTGATCTCGCCGCTGGAATCGAGGAACGCATCCGCCAGGAACAGGCTGCTCGCCGGTTGGGCCGCGTCCGCCACGGAGCGCATCAGCCCACCGAGCAGCAGGTCGGAGACGCCCAACTCGACGTCGAGGAAGTCCGCGAACGTCTGCTGCACCAGCGCCACGCTGCTGATCGCGCGCAGGTGTGCGGCCAGCGGCTCCAGCACCAGCGCGAACCGCTCGGCCTGCTGCGCCTCCGGCTGCAGGAACCCCGTGTCGGTATCGTCCAGCAGGCGGGCGATCACACCCGCCCGCGCCGTCGCGTCCGGCAGGAAGGCGGCGAAATGCGTATTGAGGAAGGCCGTCGGGTCGGCGGGCAACTCGCTCGCCGGGGCGACGCCGTACAGCAGCGCCACGACCTGCGGCAGGTCCTCCGCCGGGACCACCGCGCTGAGCATCTGCGCCGTGATCTCGCCGGTCGGATCCGGGGCAGCACGGAAGTTCCCCCGGATCTGCTGCAAGCCGGTCCGCAGGCCGGTCAGGAACACGGCGATCCCGCGCTCGGTCGGCACGAAGCGGGCCGGTTGCTCGACGCGGTGGCGCAGCAGGTAGACCAGCTCCGCCAGGGAGAACCCGGCGGCGTCGATCGTGTCCAGCAGGTCGCTCAGGCGCAGCGCGTCGTACAGAGTGGCCGCGTTGAAGGGATCCAGGCCCGTCAGGTCGAGCAGGTCGAGCAGGTCCCGCACGGAGATGCGCAGCGCGCGTTTGAGCGTCGCGACGCGGTGCATCTCGCTCAGGTTGGCGAGGCTCAGGCTGTCGTCCGTCAGGCGGCGCGTGCGGATCAGCGCCAGCTCCTCGGCGGTGATGATCTGTAGCGCGGCCAGGATCGCAGCCTGGTGATCGTCGATCACGGCGCCGCCGAGCGCGCCCGGCTCGAAGACAGCCACCTCGTCCGCCCCGCCCACCGTGCGGTTCAGGAACAACGAGGCGTAGTAGGAGGGGTGGTCGGCATCGTCGTCGCCCAGGTAGGCGCGCGTGTCGAGGTCTGCGACCCAACTGGCGATGATCAGCAGGTCCGTGTCAAGCTGCTCGTGCAGCCGCTTGACGAAGGACAGGTTGACCAACGCGGCCTCGTCCAGGTCGCCGCCGAGGGCGTGCAGCACCGCGTCGAGTTCGTGCACGGTCCAGCCAAGCTTACGCCGCAGCCGCACGAAGCGCTCGATGCGGTTGAGGTGTGCCTGGCCCAGCGCGTCGATGCGCGCCTCGCTCAGGTCGCAGGCGATCTCGGAGTCGTCGCCCTCGCCCACGCTGTAATCGATCGCCAGCGCCCCGTCGCCGTTGACGAAGCGCGTGCCGAGCAGTTGGCGCAGCTCCAGGAACGGGATGCGCGCCGTGTCGAGCAGCGTCTGGACCGTGCGCAGGGACCCCACGCTGCGGTTATCCCAGTGCGCGGCGTCGAAGGTCGCGTCCAGAATAAGGTCGCGCTCGGCGGGGGTCAGCCCCAGGTGCTCGGCGGCGATGGACAGCCACGCCGCCACGTCACGATCCGCCGCCGCCGTGGGGTTCAGCACGTCCAGCAGCTCGTGGCGGGCCACGTTCAGCGGCTTCAGGTAGGCGCGCGCCTCCTCGGTCCACAGGCTGAAGGGCAGCACCCAGGGATAGGCGCGCGTCTCCAGCAGGGTGTAGGCGTCCGGGTTGAGGTGCTCCGGATGCACGCGCAGGTCGCTGGCCTCGCCCTCCGTCTGGTACACCGCCGCCGACGAGGCGAGGAAGTTCTCCAGCACCTCGTTCACCAGGTCCACGTAAGGCAGCGTCGTATTGGTGTTGTGGCAGTTCAGCTCGAGGTCCACGATGTCGGGCCGCCGGGCGGACAGGTCATCGAGCAGGCTGCGGTCCCGCAGGAACTTGAGCAGCGCCACGAGGTAGGCCGCCGGGCTGAAGACGGAGCGGCAGTGCTCGCACTTGCAGAAGTCGATGTTGCCGAACAGGCTCTCCCATGTCGGGAAGTCGATCAGGGTGAACAACGGGCCGAGGTTGTCGATCACGTTGAACACGTCCCACCCTGGCAGGACCGCCATCTCCAGGGCGTTGAACTCGGTGCCGTATTTGGCGTACAGCGCGGTGACCACCGCCGTCTTCTGCGCGGCGTTGGCGTAGATGTATTGCGCCCGCGCCTCGCCGATCGTGTCGCCAAACGCACGCAGGAAGCGCTGCTGCCCCATCGTCTTGATCTGGTAGGCGGAGTCCACGCCCCGTTCGAGCAGCGGACGCACGGCGTCGTACCGCTCGAAGCGCGGCGCGATGGCGAAGACGCGCTGCACGCGCTCAAGCGCCCCTAACTGGTCCGAGGGGATCTGAAGCTCGTTGGCCTGCACGAACTGGCGCACGCTCATGTCGCGCATCTCGAAGGTCGGGTGCTGCGCCAGGAACTCCGTGACGACCGGCGCGCCCTCGAACTCGTCCCCGGAGAGCCGCGCGGCGATGGTCGCGGTGGGGTAGGCGTCCTCGATCATGCGCGCCATCGTCTGCGCGTAGACCTTCGCCGGCTCCTGGCCCTCGACCTGGGGCAGCCCCGGCGGCACGCGGACCGCACCGCCCTCGTCCCGATCCTGCTCCACGAGGCTCACCCAGTCGAGATCGGAAGAGCGTCGTGTAGGGAAAGAGTGTAGGATAGGGTGTAG
>CAZGLU010000117.1:0-8857 GCA_964526095.1 uncultured Anaerolineaceae bacterium
GCGAAGTTCAGCACGTCCAGCAGCCCGAAGATCAGCGACAGGCCGGACGCCACCAGGAAGATCAACATGCCCAACAGCACGCCCCGGAAGACCGTCTGCCCGGCGCGGGCCAGCCCGAAGTCCAGCCAGCTCACGACCAGCAGCAGGCCGATGTAGGCCACCACCAGCATCCACGAGCGGCGGTGGGCCGGGGTCAGGTGCGCGAAATACGTTCCCATACTCTCCTCCGCCCCCTACGCCACGCCCAGGTAGGACGTGATCAGCTCGCGGTCGCCCACCAGGTCCGCCACGCGGCCCGCGTGCACCGTGACGCCCTCCTCGATGATGACGTAATACTCGGCTAGTTGGCTCGCCACGTGGAAGTTCTGCTCGACCAGCAGCACCGTCGTCGTCGCGGACAGCTCGCGGATCGCATCCATCATCTGCTCGATCAGCACTGGGGCCAGCCCTTCGCTCGGCTCGTCGATCAGCAGCAGCCGGTTATCGGGCACCAGCGCCCGCGCGATCGCCAGCATCTGCTGCTGCCCGCCGGACAGGTTGCCCCCCGGCAGGCTGTACAGCCGCTTGAGGTCCGGGAACAGCCCGAAGATGAAATCGGCCTTGCGTTCCAGGTCGCCCTTGCGCCGCTCCGCGATGATCAGGTTCTCGCCCACGCTCAGGTCGCGGAAGATGATGCGCTTCTCCGGCACGTACCCGATGCCCAACTGCGCGATCTTGTGCGCGGGCAGCGTGTGGATCGGCGCGCCGTCGAATGTGATCGTGCCCGTGCGCGGCGGGTTCAGCCCCATGATGCTGCGCAGCGTGGTCGTCTTGCCCGCCCCGTTGCGCCCCAGCAGCACCGTGATGCCGCCGCGCGGCACCGTGACCGTCACGCCCTCGAGGATGTGGAACTCCCCGATGAAGGTGTGGATGTCGCGCACCTCAAGGATGTTCTGCGCGGCGTCTGTGCTCATGCTTCACCCGCTTCTTCCTGCACCAGCCCCGCGAAATCGCCGTACAGCTCGCCCAGCTACGCCTTCTGCACGGCGTCGTTCCGCGCGACCTCCGCCGGGGTGCCCTCCGCCAGCACTGCGCCCTGGTGCATCACGGTGATCCGGTCGGAGACGTTCATCACCACGTTCATGTTGTGCTCGACCAGCATGATCGTCTTGTTGCTCTCGCGCCGGATGCGCTGGATCGTGTCCATCAGCGCCGGGACCTGCTCCGTCGCCATGCCCGCCGTCGGCTCGTCGAGCAGGAACACCTCCGCATCCGAGGCCAGCAGGATCGCCATCTCCAGCTTACGCTGGTCGCCGTGCGGCAGGATCGCCGCCGGGACACCCGCCCGCCCCTCCAGCCCCACCTGGCTGAGCGCGGCCATCGCCGTATCGACGTGCCGCGTGGAGCGCCGGTAGTGCCGCCAGACCGAGTACCGGTCGTCCCCACGTGCCTGGGCCGCCAGCCGCACGTTCTCCAGCACGGTCAGGTTGGGGAAGATGTTCGTGACCTGGAACGAGCGCCCCAGCCCCAGATGCACCCGGCGGTGCAGCGGCACCCGCGTGATGTCCTCGCCCCTGAACCAGACCGTGCCCTGCGTCGGGCGCAGGTTGCCGGTCAGCAGGTTAAAGAGCGTGGTCTTGCCCGCGCCGTTGGGACCGATGATCGAATGCAGGTCGCCCTGCCGCACGCGGATGTCCACCCCCGCCACGGCGACCAGCCCGCCGAATTCCTTGCGTAAGCCCCGGCCCTCAAGGATGATCTGTTCTGCCATAAGCACGTCCACTCGATCCCAGGCACTTTATACACAACGCTTCTGTGACACGTCCCGTAGGGGCGGGTTTGCAAACCCGCCCCGTTCCTCCACGTATCCGGGTTCAACCGCCAAAGAGCGTCCAACCCGTCCCCCGGCATGGGTAACCCTCCCCCTCTCCAACTTGATTGGAGAGGGGGACCGAGGGGGCGAGGTCTGGCCCTACTCCGCCGCTCCCTCGGCGGCCAGCCGCTCCACGAGCGGCGTGCAGTCCAGCGTCTCGCTGCAGCGGTCCGCGCCGGCCTCGCACGGCGGCGCGGAATCCTCCGCCGACACTTCCGCGACCAGCTCGTAGAACTTCGGGTCCGGGTCGTCCAGGCTCACCAGCCGCACGACGTACATCGGCATCAACGCCTGATGGTCCTCAGGCCGCATGGTGTAGGTGCCCTTCGGACCTTCCCACTGCAAGCCCTCCAGCGCCGGGATCAGATCCTCGGTGAAGGTCGAGCCACCGGCGGCCTCGACGCCCGCGACCAGCGCCTGCGCCGTGGCGAAGCCGCATTCGGTGAACAGGTCCGGCACGTCGGCGTATTCTTCAACGTGGCGCTCGGTCAGCCAGTCGTTGATCTCGTTATCCGGCAGCGTGTAGTGGTAGACGATCAGACCGACGCTGCCGATCTGCGACTGGTCGGCGAACGCCAGCACGATGTCGTTGGAGTTGAAGCCCGTGATGATCAGGGGCTTGTCCTCGTCCACGCCCAGGCCCGCCTGGGTCGCCTGCTGGAACAGGTTGATCGCTGACGCGCCCGCCCAGGTGATGATCACGCCGTCCGCGCCGGAGTCCACGATCTCCTGGATGTACGGGCCGAACTCGGTGGTATCGGTCGGGGCGAAGATCGCGTCCTGTACGAAGGTCGCGCCGCGCTCGGTGAACGCGTAGTTGAACGCCGCCACCGAGCCATACCCGAAGGCGTAGTCCGGCGCAAGCTGGATGTAGTTCAGGCCGACGTTCTCGGTGGCCCACGTCGCGATGTCGAACGCGTCATGGTACGAGTTGCGGCAGGCGCGGAAGGTCGTCGGCTCAAAGAACTCGCCCGTGATGCGCGGGTCCGCTGCCGGTCCGGCCATCAGCACGACGTCGTACTCCGCCGCGATGCTCACCAGGCCCAGCGTCACGCCGGAGTCCGGCGCGCCCACCAGCACCTCGACGCCCTCGACCTCGATCAGCTCGCGCGCCTGCTGCGCCGCCAGGTCGGCGTCGCCCGCGTAGTCCCGCGCGATGACCTCGATGGGCCGCCCCGCCACCTCAAGCGTGCCGTCCGTGGCGTACTCCAGGCCGAGCGTGAAACCGTTTTGCAGCTCGACGCCGTACAACTGGAGCACGGCGGACAGGTCCACCAACAGGCCAACCTTGAGCGGCTCATCGTCCTGCGCGCGCGCCGGCTGGCTCACCGGGGCGGCGAGCATCGCCACCGCCAGCAGGATGGGGAGTGCCGTAAGCATGAATTTACGCATTTGAAAAGCTCCTTTTGTGCTCATCTTCGCTTTCGATAACTGGGCTTTCGATAACTGGTGGCGGCCTGCTGCCCGCATCCGCCTGGAACCCATATCGTCGTGACCGTGTTCGCGTCGTCTGCCTCCTTTGCCTTCGCACCGTACCGGCTGCGCCGCCCTTTTCGTCATCCTCCCTTCCCCCTCTCCAACGCCATCGGGAGGTGGGGCCAGCGCGTGAGGTCAGCCTACGCCCTCACTGCCGCCCTTCCCATCGTCCAACCTCCCCCTCTCCAATCAAGTTGGAGAGGGGGACTGAGGGGGTGAGGTCCCTCTCCATCACGCCATCAACCCCCCCGCCCGCTCGCGCAGTTCCCGCTTCAGCACCTTGCCCGCCGACGAGATCGGCAGCGCGTCGAGGAACACCACCGCCTTCGGCACCTTGTAGCCCGCCAAGTGCGCCCGCAGGTGGTCCAGCAGTTCCGCCTCGGTCGCGCTCGTCCCCGGCTTCAGCACGACGAACGCGCAGCCGACCTCGCCCCATTTCGCGTCCGGCACGCCGACCACCGCGCACTGGTGTACCGCCGGATGCCGGTAGAGCGCCTGCTCGATCTCGGTCGGGTAGATGTTCTCGCCGCCGGAAATAAACATGTCCTTCTTGCGGTCCACGATGAAGAAGTACCATTCCTCGTCGTACCGGGCCATGTCGCCGGTATGGAACCAGCCCTCGTCGTCCACGACCTCGGCCATCGCGTCGGGCATGTTGAAGTAGCCGGAGCAGAACGACGGCCCGCGCAGCACCAGCTCCCCGACCTCGTTCGGACCGAGCGGCCGGTTGTGCTCGTCCACCACGCGCGCATCCACGAAGAAGTTGGGCCGCCCGATGCTGCCCGCCTTGCGGATCGCGTCCTCCGGCGCCAGCGCGAAGATGCCGGGGCCGAACTCCGTCATGCCGAAGCCCTGCTTGAAGCGCACGCCTTTTTCCGCCGCGAACTGCTCCACCAGCGGCACGGGCAGCGGCGCGCCCCCGCTCGTACAGAAGCGCAGGCTGCTCAGGTCCGCTTGCGCCCAGTTCGGCGCCTGGGTCAGCATCTGGTACATCGTCGGCACGCCCGCGAAGAAGTCCGCGCGGTATTCCTCGATCAATTCCAGCACCAACGCCGGGTCGAAGCGCCGCACCAGCACCACCGTCCCGCCGACGATCATCAGCGGCATGGTGTACACCAGCAGCCCGCCCGTGTGGAACATCGGGAACACGTTCACCGTCGTGTCGCCCGGCAGGATGTCGTGGATCACTGTGTTGAGCGTGTTCCACGCGATCATGCGGTGGCTGATCTGCGCGCCCTTCGGCACGCCCGTCGTGCCCCCCGTGAAGATCAGCGCGACGATGTCTTCTTCGGTGATGGCCTCATTCGTCACCGGGGCCGGGTCCCCCGCGCGGATCGCGTCCTCGAAGCGCGTGCTGCTCCCCGTGCCCTCGCCCTCGATGTGCAGCAGGTGCGTGACGCTCGGCGTCTCCGCCGCCGCCTGCCGGGCGTTGTCCTTGAACTCGTCGGAGAAGATCAGCAGCTTCGGCGTCGTGTCGGCCATCACCCCCGCCAGCTCGCGCCAGTGCATGCGCCAGTTGTAGCATGCCAGGATCGCGCCCAGCTTGCCGCACGCGAAGAACGCGTCCAGGAACTCGACGCCGTCCAGCGCCACGATCCCGACCCGGTCGCCCTGCCTCACGCCCGCCTCGTCGCGCAGCCAGTTCGCGAGCCGGTTGGCGCGCTCGTTCAGCTCGCGGTACGTGTAATGCGGGCGCCCCGCCTTCCCCGCGTCCACGACCGCCAGCCGCTCCGGTGAATAGATCGCCCGCCGCGCGAGCGTATCCCCTACATACATCCTCGTTCGCCCTCTATCCCGTGCACTGCCCCGTTGCCCTCACCCGCGCCCCGCCGTCTCTCGTCTCCCCTTCCCTCCGCCTGCGTGGGGGAAGGGGCCGGGGGATGGGGGGCCTCCGCGCCCTCGCCTCGCCTCCGTAGGGGCGGGTTTCAAACCCGCCCCCTCGCTTTCCGCTCTCCCTCCCCCTCTCCAACTTGATTGGAGAGGGGGACCGAGGGGGTGAGGTCCGCTTTTCCCTACCCCGTCCACTCGAACGCCGCCGCCGCCATCGTATACCCGGCGCCGCTGCCGCAGAACACCACCAGATCGCCCGGCTGCGGCCCGACGCCCGTCACCACCGCGTCGTCGAGCGCCATCGGCATGCACGCCGAGCCGGTGTAGCCCCACTTGTCCATGATCGTGTGCGTCCGCTCGCGCGGCAGCCCAAGCTCGTCCATCACGTATTCGATCGTGCGCAGGTTCAACTGCGTGAAGTAGATCCGGTCGATGTCGCTCACGGGCCGCCCGATCTGCGCCATCAGCGCGCGGACCAGCGGCGGCCAGCCCAGGTTGTTCGTGTCCGGTGGGAAGCGCTTGCGGATCTCCAGGATCTGCCGGGGCGCGTCCGGCCCGCCCGCCGGGGCAGCGGTGCCCCCGGTGAACACGCCCATGTAATCGTGGAACGCGCCGTCCGAGCGGATGTTCCCGCCCAGCCAGCCGGGCCGGTCCCCCGCGCGCAGCAGGACCGCGCCCGCCCCGTCCCCGAACAGCGTGCAGGTGCGTTTGTCGGACCAGTTCAGAAAGCGCGTCATGCCGTACGCACCGATGACCAGCACGTGGTTGTAGCTCTCCCCGGTCACGATGTAGCGGCTCGCCTGGTCCAGCCCGATCACCCACGCCGCACACGCGCTGTTCAGGTCGAACGTGCCCGCCCTGGACGCGCCGAGCTTGTACTGCACCACCGACGCCGTGCCCGGCGAGACGTAATCCGGCGTGTCCGTCGCCAGGATGATCAGGTCCACGTCCTCCGGCCCGATCCCGCCACGCGCCAATGCCTCGCGCGCCGCCGCCACCGCCAGGTCGGACGTCACCTCGTCGTCGGCCATCAGCCGCCGCTCGCGGATGCCCACGTTCTCGATCAGCCATTCGTCCACCGGCTCGCCCAACAGCGCGTCGAGTTCGGCGTTGGTCATGGTGCGTTCGGGCACGTAGCGCCCCGTGCTGGCGATCTGCGCATAGCGCGGCATCAGTACGCCCCTCACCTCTTACGCGCCGCGCTGCAAGTGCGCGTGCAGCAGCGCGTTGAACACATCCGGCCGCTCGATGTACGGCGTGTGGCCCGTATCCGCGATCACTTCCTCGCGGAACGTGCCGCCCGCCGCCGCATACTGTTCCAGCACGGCACGCACCTGGCTCACCATCGGCTGCGGCGGGTATACATCCTCGCCCGGATAGCCGGGGATCGCGCCCAACATGCCCAGCGTGCCGATGTCGAACAGCGAGGTATCCGATACGATCTGGTCGTCGCTGCCGCGCACCCACAGCACGGGCGGCTTCGGCTCGGCAGCGTAGAGCCGCTCAATCGGCGCGGCATACTTGGGCGACATGGCGTTGATCGGTCCCCACACACCCGGCGCGACGTGGGGCCAGTTCTCCGAGGGCACGAAATCGCCGGGATACTGCTCCGGCCCGACATGCTCCGACAGCAGCGAGGACAGCAGGTCCTCCTCGCGGGCGGGCACAAACGGTGGCTTCCAGTAGAAGCTGTTCATCACCACGCGCGGTGACGCCTGCGGGTTGTCCGTCCCGCGATCCCCTTCCGCCATCAGCCGGGGGAAGTCGGGGTTCACCACGCCGCCGCCCGATCCGGCGTAGTCGGGCATCGTCGGTTGCCCGTCGAGTCCCTTCGAGCCGCCGAAGCCGAACGGTGAGCCGGGGTTGACCTGCGTGACCGTCAGCAGGCGCTCCGGATAGTCCATCATCATCTGCCAGATCACCGCGCCGCCGAGCGAATGGCCCACCACGTGCGTGCGTTCGATTTCCAGCGTGTCGAGCAGCGCGCGCAGGTCATCGGAAAAGTCCCGCATGCCGCGCGTCGCGTCGATCTTCTGTTCGGGATCGGCTCCGCCGTAGCCCCGTAGATCGGGTGCGATGCCCCGGAAGCCCGCCGGAAGCGCGAGCATCACCTCCTCCCAGAAGGTTGCGGAAGACGCGTTGCCGTGCACGAACAGCACCGGCACGCCGCCGTCCGGCCCTGCGAACAGCACGCGCGTGCTCAGGCACTCGCTCGTAATCGTCTTCGCGGTGATGCCTGGAAGCGTTGGTACGCTCATCGTGTCAACCTCACTGTACGGTCTATGGTCGTGAATAGAACCTGTTACTGGTGTGCAGCGTCAAAGGTGCGCTACTCGCCCCGCAAAAACTCAATCACGATCCGGTTCGCCTCGTCCGGCTTCTCGATGTTAAACAGGTGCCCCGCGCCCTCGATCACCACCAGGCGCGCGTGCGGCCACCGGGCCGCGATCGCCTCGCTGTTGGCGAGCGGCGCGACTTCGTCATGCTCCCCGACCAGCAGCAGCACCGGCACCGGCGGCACGAAGTCCGCGATGTGGTCCGCCGCGAAGTACGCCAGCCCGGCCTGGCTGTGGCGCAGGTACAGGTTCGGCGTCTGCTGGCTGGTGAAGCGTAGCTCGATCAATCGCTGGAACGCCTCCGGGTCGCGCGCCTCGAACCCCTCCGCCGCCGCCACGCGGATCCCGTTCTTGACCAGTTCCAGCGGGTCGCCGCTGCGGTCCTGCAACAACTGCATCGCCCGCGCGGACGGCATCACCACCTGCGGCCCCCAGTACAGCGTCGAGGCCAGCACCAGCTTGCCCACCCGCTCCGGCTGTTTGCGCGCCACGAACAGCGCGATCCCGCCGCCCAGCGAGTGCCCCAGGATGTGCGCCCGCTCGATCCCCAGCGCGTCCATCAGGCCGAGCGTGTCGTCGGCCATCATGTCGAGCGTATAGGGGATGTCCGGCTTGTCCGAGTTCCCGATCCCCCGGTTGTCTAACGTCACCACGCGGAAGTGTTCGGCCAGCGGCCCGACGTTGCGCCACCACGCGCCGCGCCACTGCCCCACGCCGTTGATCAGGATCAGCGTCTCCGCGTGGTCCGCGCCGTGGATCTCGTAAAAAAGCTTGATGCCGTTTGCGCTTGCGTATGGCATGAATGACTGTCCTTTCGCGGCGCCCCAAACGCCCGCGAGATTAACCCCGGCGACCTGCCAACTTCTGCACGGTCGCTGCCAAAAACTCTCAGGCTGCGCCGTGTTCCCGCGCGATCGCCTTCTTGTCGATCTTGCCCGCGCCGGTCTTCGGCAGCGCGTCCACGAACACCACCGACTTCGGCACCTTGTAGCGGGCCAGCCGCGCGCGTACGAAGTCGATCAGTTCCTCGGCGCTCACCGCGCGCCCCGGCTCCACGACGACCACCGCACGCCCGACCTCGCCCCATTTGTCGTCCGGCACGCCGATCAGCGCCGCCTCGCGCACCGCCGGGTGCTGGTACAACACGCTCTCAACCTCCGCCGGGTAGACGTTCTCGCCCCCGGAGATGATCATGTCCTTCAGCCGCCCGACGATGGTGTAGTAGCCCTCGTCGTCGCGCACGGCGAGATCGCCCGTGTGCAGCCACCCGTCGCGGATCGCCTCGGCGGTCGCCTCCGGGTTGTTCCAATACCCCGAGATCGGAAGAGCGTCGTGTAGGGAAAGAGTGTAGGATAGGGTGTTG
>CAZGLU010000118.1:0-5152 GCA_964526095.1 uncultured Anaerolineaceae bacterium
CGATCCATTACCCGGAATCCGTGGTGAAGGTGTGCGTGATCGGCTCCCCCATCGACGGCAGCTCGCTGAATCTATTGCTCAAGCTCTCCGGCAACCCGAAGATGGCGGCCTTCTTCTGGCTGTTCGAAGGCCGCCCGCTGCGGCTCTTCCTGCGGGCGTACAGCTACGCGATGGCGCGCAATGGCCGGGCGATGGCGCGCATGATCGACCAGGACGTGTCGAAGATCAGCATGGAATCGTTTTTCCAGAGTATCGGCACGCTGCGACGCACGGACCTGCGGCCCGACCTGAACCGGGTCCGCGTCCCCACCCTGGGCATGTACGGCAAGCGGGACATCATCGTGCGGCCCAGCGAGCACAAGACGTTGAAGGACGGCGTGCCGCACGCGCAGATCGAGTGGTTCCCGGACGCGGGGCACTTCATCATGATGGACTCGCCGGAGCGGTTCATCACCACGCTGCGCGCGTTCCTGGAAGCGAGCGAAGCGTAGCGGCCCGGCGGAGGATGCTTTCGGCCAAGGCCGACCAGCGCTGTTCGCAGCGGTAAGATGGGCCAACCATGCGTAAGTTCATCATCGAAGATGATCACCTCATCTTCCCCTTCAATGAGCCGGCACGGGATCTGAGCATCCTCAATAAGCCCCTGAAGATCCACCACGCCGACATCCTGGACGAGGCCCTGGGGCCGACCCCGGCGGAGCTGCCGTTGAGCGCCGTCGAGGAGCTGGCCGCGCACGGCCCCGGCACGGGGGAGATGGTCGTCTACCGCGACAACCTCTATTTCGACCGCGAATTCTTCGAGGCGTTCTACACCCAGGCCCGTGCCTCGGGGCTGCCGTGCCGTGCCGCCCTGCCCGCCGCCGACGCCGCGTGGATGAAGTACGCCGTGCCGCTCTCGCGCCTGAAACCCGTCCGCATGGGGGACGGGGCGCGGGTCTACCCGCTCGACCTGTGGTATTTCCCCGACGGCTATGCCGCGCCGGAGGGGTGGCACCTGATCCCCATCTTCAGCGACTTCAAGGAGAAGGGCTACTACAACGTCCCGGACTCGATGGCGAACCTGCGCCCCAACCTCGAAGGGCACAGCGCCCGCGGCCTGGACCTGACGCACCTGCTCACCGAGCGCTCGTGCCTCTCGATCGATAGCTGGGTGCATATCTACTTCGCGAACGTCATCCTCGGCGTGTTCTCGCGCGGCAGCCGCTTCGAGGAGTACCTCGCCAGGCATAACCTGTTCGCGCTCAAGGTGCTGTTCCGTGCGGTGCTGGAGCAGAAGCAGGTGCTCTCCTGCTCGAAGCTGGTGCAGGTCGGTGAGGGCACGGTCGTCGATCCGTCGGCGGTGATCCTGGGGCCGACGACCATCGGGCGGGGGTGCTACATCGGCCCCGGCACGGTGATCGACAACTGCGTGATCGGGGACAACGTGAACATCGCGCAGGGCTGCCAGTTGATGCTGAGCGTCGTCGGCAACAACTGTTTCCTCCCGTTCCGCGCCGCGCTGTTCATGTCCACGCTGATGGAGTACACCATCATTGCACAGAACACCTGCCTGCAAATGTGCGTGATCGGGCGCAACAGCTTCGTTGGCGCGGGCACGACCTTCACCGACTTCAACCTACTGCCCGCCTCACTGCGCGCGCTGAACGCCTATGACGAGCTGGAGGACACCGGCCAGCCGGTGCTGGGCGGCTGCGTCGGGCACAACGCACGCATCGGCTCCGGCATGGTGGTCATGCCCGGCCGCGTGATCGAGTCCGACGTGGTGCTGTTCGCGTCGCCGGAGCGCCGCGTGATCGCGCGCAACGTGACCTACGAGGAAAGCGACCACCACAAGACGCGCCCCGCCATCGGGCGGCTGCACAAGCGGCGCTATCCCCGCCACATCGACACCGGCACGGAAGACTCGTACCTCGAACAGTGGTAAAGAACGGGTCGCCTCGTGTGACCTTCGGCCCGTTGCCCTCCCCGATTGGCTTAAGGTAAAATAAAGGAAGCTATCAGGCGAGAGAGGGGGCCGAACGCAGCGCGTGATCACGGACACATTTGCTTTCATCATTCATCCCATCAACCCCAAGCAGGATGTGGCCCGGAAGTGGCCGCTGCTCGGCAAGGTGCTGACCGAGGGGCAGATCAATTTTTTCTCGCGTTTCTTCCCGCCCGTGTACATCTCCGAGATCACGGGCGTGCGGTCGGAACTGACGGGCCGCGAGCTGCGCGGCTGGTTCATCGCCTGCCCGTTCACCCCGGCCACGATGATGCGGCTCCCGGTCGAGACGGTCTACCGCAAGATCGTCGCGTGCGGGCACATGGCCGAACGGCTGGGGGCGCGGATGCTGGGGCTGGGCGCCTATACGTCCGTCGTGGGGGACGGCGGCCTGACGATCGCGCAGCGGCTGGACGTGCCGGTTACGAACGGCGACGCCTACACGATCTACATGGCGGTGGCGGCGGTGCGTGAGGCGGCGCGGCGCATGGGCATCCCGCTGGCCGAGGCGACGGCGGCGGTCGTGGGCGCCACGGGCACCATCGGCAGCGTGTGCGCCGAGTTCCTGGCGGGCGACGTGGCCGAGCTGGTGCTGGTTGGGCGGCGGCCCGACGCGCTGGAGGCCGTGCGCGAGCGCTGTGAGGGCGGGCGCGCGCGGCTGGCCACAAGCTGCGAGATGGACGCGATCTACCACGCCGACCTGGTGCTGACGGTGACGAGCCACGTCAGCGCCGTGATCGAGCCGGAACACCTCAAGCCCGGCGCGGTGGTGTGCGACGTGGCGCGCCCGCGCGACGTGTCGGTGCGGGTGGCGCAGGCCCGGAGCGACGTGCTGGTGATCGAGGGCGGCATGGTCGAGGTGCCCGGCCCGGTGGACTTCGGCTTCGATTTCGGCTTCCCGCCGGGGAAATCGTACGCCTGCATGGCCGAGACGATGGTCCTGGCGCTGGAGGGCCGTTACGAGGATTACAGCGTCGGCAAGCAGATCGACCGCGCCCGTGTGAACGAGATCGGCGCGCTGGCCGAGCGGCACGGCTTCCGCCTGAGCGGGTTCCGCAGCTTCGAGCGGGCGGTGAGCGACGAGCACATCGACCGCGTGCGCCAGCGTGCGGCGGACGGGCGGCGTGGTTCGCGCGCGCGGCAGCCCGGCCCCTTGAGGCCGTAGCCCGCCGGGTTGTTCGCATGTGTTGTTCGCATGTATAGTAAGGTCTGAAGTTCGGGGGACCAACCGGATCGCGACAAGCTCTAACCCGCATGGTGCGGAGGTGGATGGAACATGGCTAAGGGCAGGATTCTGGTCGTCGAGGATGACTTTGACATCTCCAATATGCTCAAGATTTATTTCACTGGACTGGGGTACGAGGTCCAGGTGGCCCCGCGCGGCAATGACGCCCTGGCCCTGACGCGCAAGCAGCTACCGCAGTTGATCGTGCTCGACATCATGCTGCCGGACATGAACGGCTACGACGTCTGCCGTGAACTGCGCTCCACCACCCGCACGAGCCACATCCCGATCATCTTCCTGACGCAGAAGGACGAGCGCAGCGACAAGATCGCCGGGCTGGAGCTGGGCGCGGACGATTACATCACCAAGCCGTTCGACATCGAGGAGTTGAAGCTGCGCGTCAAGAACCAGATCGAGCGCTCCGAGCGGGACAACTACACCGACCCCAACAGCGGCCTGCCGAGCAGCTCGCTGATCGAGGACAAGCTGCGCGACCTGATGCGCGAGGAGCGCGTGTGGAGCTACCTCGACCTGCGCGTGATGCACTACGAGGCATTCAAGGACGTGTACGGCTTCGTGGCGGCCAACGAGGTTTTGCGCTTCATGGCGCTGCTGATCGGGGAGGTGCTGGATTCGTACGGCTCGGCGGAGGACTTCGTCGGCCACGCGGGCAGCGACAACTTCGTGATCGTGTCGTACGCGGCGCGGCCCGATCTGCTGGCCGCCCGGCTGGTCGAGCGGTTCTCCGAGGATATCCAGCAGCATTACTCGTTCATCGACCGGGAGCGCGGCTTCATGATGAAGGACAGCGAGCGGGTGCCGCTGATGACGCTCGCCGTCGGCATGGTGTCCAACGCGAACCGGCAGTTTGCGGATATCCGCGAGATCACGGAGCTGGCTGCCGAGAGCCGCCGCCGGGGCACGGCCAACGACGTGGCGCCGGTCGCGACGGAGTGGTGAGGCCGGGGCGGGGTGCCCGCTGCCAGGTGGGGCAGGCCGACGGCTGCGCCGCCGGGCCCTGGTGAGGTCGTAGAGGTTGAGAAGGGTGGGGCCTGCGGCGCCCGGTGGGCGTTGGAAGGCCGGCAAAGCCGATGATTGAAGGCTTCCTTATCGTTATTGGTGCCATATTTTTCATCTGGCTGTTCGCCCTGCTGCGGCAGTTACAGCGCTCGATGAGCTACAGCCAGCGGGCGGCGGCGCGCCCGGTCGTGCCCGTCAACCTGGAGGATGCGGACGAGGCCGTGCTGGTCGCTGAGGGGCGCGGGCGGATCGTGTGGGCGAACGACGTGGCGCGCGACTGGTTCGGGATCGACGGCGGCGCGCCGAACCTCGGCCTGATGGCGCAGCAGATCCAGCCGCCGGACGTGCTGCTCGACCTGCTGGCCGAGGGCGGACATGCCTCATTCCGCCTGGGCAAGCGCCGCATCGAGGCCGTGTCGCACCCGATCCCGGCGGCGGACAGTTGGCGCATGGTCGTCGTGATGCGCGAGGTCGTGGCGGGCGGCGCGCAGTCGGCCAACGACTTCGACCCCCTGCGCGCGATGGCGATCGCGAGCGACGTCAGCAGCGTGCTCGGCGCCGGTCTGACGCTGGGTGCGACGGTGGAGGGCATCCTGCGTGCCATCCAGCCCTCGGTCGACTTCACCTACGCCGAGATCACGCTCTGGCAGCCCGAAACGCAGACGCTGCGCATCATCGGCTCGGCGGGCGCGGCGCCCAACCTCGCAGGCGGTCCCCCGATCTACCAGCTTGGCGAGGGGTATAGCGGCTGGATCGCGCTCTACCGCCAGCCGCTGCGGATTGACGACGCCCCGGCGCGGCCCGATTATGCGCTGCGACCCGGCCAAATGCCTTTCCAGAGCTTCGTTGGCATTCCCCTGCTGCTCGATGACCGGCTGGTCGGCACGCTGGAACTCACGCGGCGCACGCCTGACGCCTACTCA
>CAZGLU010000118.1:5162-8824 GCA_964526095.1 uncultured Anaerolineaceae bacterium
CTCGTGACTGGAGTTCAGACGTGTGCTCTTCCGATCTAGCCGCTGCTGGTGGGGGATGTGACCGCCCGCACGGACACGCCGCCCACGTGGCCCGCCGACCTGAGGAGCTACCTCGGCATTCCGCTGATCATCTCCGGCCGCTTCGTCGGCACGCTGGACCTGACGAGCCGGACGCCCCACGCCTTCGGCCAGCGCGACCTCGCCCTGCTCACCACCCTGTCCGAGCACATCGCGGCGGCGCTGGAGGCGGCGCGTGTGTACCGCGATCAGACCGCCCGCGTGGCGGAGTTGAGCGGCCTCCAGCAGATTACGGCGGCGCTCAGCGACCTGGGCGACCCGGCGGAGTTGTTCGCGCATCTGGTGCAGCGCCTCGCGCAGTTGATGGACGTGGAAGTGTGCGGCGTACTGCTGTACGACGACGCCACGCAGACCCTACGCGCGCAGCCGCCCTTTTATGGCACCGGGGACAGCGGCCTGGGGAGCTATCGCCTGACCCTCGTGCCGGACACGCCCGCCTTCGCGCTCTGGCAGCACCCGTCCTGGTACACCAACGACCCAACTGACCCGCTGCTGGCCGCGCTGGACTTCGACCGGCTGTGCCCGGACGTCGCGCTGCGCAATGTGGCGCTGGTCCCGATGGTGGTCGGGGCGCGGCGCGTGGGGCTGCTGCTCGCCGCCAACCGCCAGGACGGCCAGCCCTTCATGCAGGAGGATATGCGGCCGCTGATGTCCTTCGCGACGCAGGCGGCGGTCGTGGTCGAGAACGCGCGTCTGTACGCCGAGGAGCATCGCCGCGCGCACGAATTGGGCGCCCTGCACGAGATCGCGCAGGCGGTCGGGTCCCTGCGCGCGCCGTCCGACCTGTTCGCGCAGATCACGGCGCGCATCGCCGCGCTGCTGGATGCGGACCTTTGCGGCATCCTGCTCTACGACCCGCAGGACCGTCTGCTGGTGAGCCAGCGCCCGTTTTACGGGCTGGACGACGACGAGAGCGTGTTGTTCTACCGCGTCCCGGTGGCGCAGGGCAGCGCGGCTGAGCAGATCTGGCTGCGCGACGAGCCGTGGATCAGCCACGACGTGCGCCGCGACCCCTTGCTCGCGGATTCGGACATGGGGCATCTCGCGTCGTTGGTGGGCATCCGGCAGACGATCATCGCTCCGCTGGTCGTCGGCGGGCGGCGGCTGGGGCTGCTCCAGGTCGCCAACAAGCGCCACGGCGCGCGCTTCACGGACGAGGACGCACGCCTGATGGCCGTGTTCGCAGGGCAGGCGGCGATGCTGATCGACAGCGCGCACATGTACCGCGAGATGCAGCGCCGCACGCACGAAGCCGAGGGGCTGCGTGCCATCACCGAGATCGCGTCCGAGCCGTCGCCGGGGCCGGAGACGTTTGAACAGGTCCTGATCGCGATCGCGAACCTGCTCGAAGTGCAGGTCGTGGCCCTGGGGCTGGTCGATGAGGCGACCGGCCAGCTTGTCCTGGAGCCGCATACGGTCTGGGGCGTCGAGCTGGAGGAGCCGCACACGATCGACCCCTACGCGCCGGGCTTCGAGCGCAGCGTGCTGATGTCGCGCCAGCCCTTCATCAGCAATAACCTGCGCGACGACCGCCACCTCCTGCCGCCCTACCGGGCATTGACGGCCCGCTATAACCTGTACAACGCCGTGCAGGTGCCCGTCGCGATGCACGGGCACGGCATCGGGGAGCTGACCGTCGCGAACCGGCTGGGCGGCGAGTCCTTCACGCCCGACGACGTGGAGCTGCTGAGCGCGATCGCCACGCAGATCGCCGCCATGATCGACCGCATCCGGCTGCATGCGGCGACCGACGCCGACCTGCGCCGCCGCGTGCGCGAGCTGGATGCGCTGAGCCGCGTCAGCCACGAGTTGAGCGAAACGGATGAGGTCGAGCGCGTGCTGGAGGTGATCCGGCACGAGGCGCTGCGCTCGACCAACGCCAGCGCGGTCAGCATCGCACTGGTGGCGCCGCGTGACGAATGGCCGCAGCCCGACCAGCCCGCGCTGGAGCGCCGCCTCGGTCGAGCGGAGGGGCTGGACGAGGCGTTGGCGCCCGTCGAGCGCCTGTCGATCCTACGCGCCGATGCGGTGCTGGTCACGGATTATGAAACCGACGCGCTCCTTCAACCCCTACCGTCTGCGGCCCGCTCTGCGCTGGCCGCGCCGGTGTTGTTCAGCGGCGACCCTATAGCGGTCATCCACCTGTATGCCGAGGCGCCCGGCGCCTTCGACCCGCTGGTGGTCGAGTTCGCGATCGCGCTGGCCGATCAGGCGGCGATCGTGCTCGGCAACGCGCGGCGCTATCAGGCGCAGCTTGAGGCCAACCGCCACCTGCGCGATCGCGTCGAGCGCATGGGGCGCATCTCCGAGTTCAGCAGGCTGTTCCGCGAGGGCGCCAGCCTGACCGCGCTGCTGGAGGAAGTGGCGCGCGGCGTGCGCGAGACGGTGGGCTTTGACCTCGTGCTGATCAGCGTGGTGGACGAGGCGCACCAGCGGTTACGGCGCACGGCCCAGGCCGGGATGGAACCGGCGGCGTTTGAGGCGATGCAGCAGGTCGCCCCGCCGCTGTCGCAGGCCGCGGAGTTGATGCAGGAGCGCTACCTCGTCGGGCAGAGCTATTTCATCCCGGCTGAGGGCGCGGAGGGCCTGCCCGCCGACCTCCCGGTTTACCGCGCGACGAGCGAGTTGCCTGAGGGCGGACCGGCGGCGTGGCACCCGGACGACCTGCTGCTCGTGCCGATCTACGGCACGGAGCGGCGGCTGCTCGGCCTGATGAGCGTGGACCAGCCGCGCAGCGGGCGGCGCCCGTCGCCGGATATCATCGATGCGCTGGAGTTGTTCGCCACCCAGGCCGCGTTCAGCATCGAGAACTTCCGCCTGATCGAGCGCATCCAGCGGGAGGCGGAGGCGACCCGCCGCGAGCGCGACCGTCTGGCGCAGCTTCACATGGTCGCCAGCGAGATCCAGCGCGCGCCGGACGTCGCCGCACGCCTGCAAGTCGTGGCCGATGGCATCCACCTCGCCGGGTGGCAGCGCGTCGTGATCACGCTGCGCGACGAGCACCTGGACGTGACCTCGATCATTCACGCGGGGTACGGTCCGGATGAGGCGGACGCCCTCGCGGAGCGCGTCTTGCCCGGCGAAACATGGCGGCGCTGGATCAAGGACCTCGATTTCCACGCGCTGAAGCTCGGCGCGGGCTTCTACCTGCGCTACAACGAGCCGTGGGTCCGGCAGCACGTCTACGAGGGACGGCCGCCCGTGCCCGGCACCGTCCCGCTGGACCGCTGGCACCCGGAGGATACGTTCTACCTGCCGCTCGTCGGCCAAGACCAGAAGCGCATCATCGGCATTATCGAGATGAACAACCCCGCCGATGGGCGCGTCCCGACGGAGTCCTCGCTGCAACCGTTCGAGTTGTTCGCGTCCCAGGCGGCGGCGGCGCTCGAAACCTCGCGCCTCTACGTCGAGACGCTGCGCGCCGCCGAGCAGGAACAGCGCCTGAACGAGATGATGGAGGCGGTGTCCAGCTCGCTCAACTCCGACGCCGTGATCCAGGCGATCGGGCGCGGGCTGCGGCAGATGGTCCCCTTCACGCGCATGAGCATGGCGCTCTACGACAGATCGGAAGAGCGTCGTGTAGG
>CAZGLU010000119.1:0-1578 GCA_964526095.1 uncultured Anaerolineaceae bacterium
AGATGGAATCTCGTGACTGGAGTTCAGACGTGTGCTCTTCCGATCTGACATCAAGCCGGACACGACCGACATCGCCAAGCTGCTGCTGATCGAGTTCGGGCTGGTGTACGCGAACGACTGGTTCCTGCTGCCCTACCAGCTTCCCGCCGGGACCATCGCGCGGATCCGGGGCATGGCCGTGACCAACGTCTTCAACGAGCGGACGTGGATCGAGGCGGCGGGCAGCGGCGAGGACGACGACTGGCAGCGGTGGAGCATGTTCACCCTCAACGTCCGGGGGGAGGCTGGCGAGGCGGCGGATACCAGCTTGCTCCTGCTGCCGACCGTCCCGAAGATCCAGGAGAGCCGCCCGCTGGAACAGATCGCGCTCATTCGGGACGAGATGGCGAACATGGTGTGGGGCATCGAGAAGGTCATCCCCTTGCCGAGCGGGTGGAGCAAGCCCGGCGCGGAGGCCGCGCTGGAAACGCGTCGCTTCTACGCCGCGCGGCTGGCCGACGACCTGGCGTCCACGCCGCCGCCTGAGCCGCCGGAGCCTGCCGCCCCGATCCGCTACGAGGTGATGAACACGGTGCCGGAGCACTGGATCCCCTTCATCCCGGTGCACATCGAGGGCGACAACCGCGAGATCCAGCTTCAGCGGGCCGCCATGCCGCGCATCCTGGAGGGCGACCCGAACCTGCCGGTGAAGGTTCGCCCCCGCACGACCCTGCTGCGTGCCGGATTGGAAAGCACGCCCCGGCGGCCTTACTTCCTGGCCGAGGAGGAGGTATCCCGTGCGGGCGAGCAGGTGCAGCAGACCTTCAAGCGCACCCGCTGGAGCGGCGGGCGGGTTTTCGTCTGGCTCGGCGTCAGCAAGCACACCGGGCGCGGGGAGGGAAGCAGCGGCCTCGCCTTTGACCAGCTCCGCCCGACCGAGGGCCGTACCACGTGATCCCTCCCGCTCACCCATCTTGACAGGCGTCGCCGCCCCGGCTGCCGTCCTCTTTGCGACGCGGCTCTGGGGCGGCTTGTTTTCCGGTGCCGCTGGCCGGTGCTCGTAGGTGTTGCATGAAGCTCGCGTTGATGGGAAATTCACAAAACTTTCGGTTCACAATGTTTCTGGACGTGTTAAAGTCAAGGCAATGCGACACAACGTGGCGCGGTTGGCCGGGTGTGGTCAAGGGAGTTGTGGACCGATGGACCTGCCGTTAGCACAGAATGAGGTGTGGGAGCACATCGCTCCGATCGTGCCCGACAGCCTGGAAGACCTCGGCGGCGGGTGCTATGTGGCGAAGTGGTGGGCGCCCGTGCCGCTGCACGACGTCGAGCGGTTCCTCAACCTGAAGGGCATCCAGATCTGCGGGGAGCCGTACGAGCCGCGCAGCCTGCCCAACGGCCTGGCCGTGCGCTTCTCAGTGGCCGATGATGATCAGGCTGACCCGGCCTGGCAGGATCAGGCGTCCGACGTCGTGCGCCGTATGTTGTCGCTTCAACGGACCGGATCGTAACCCTGCCGCGTGCAGGCACAATGGCAAGATAGGCATTCGCGAATGACTACAGTCGTTGACTAGATCGGAAGAGCGTCGGGTAGGGAAA
>CAZGLU010000119.1:1588-8775 GCA_964526095.1 uncultured Anaerolineaceae bacterium
GACTTGATCGATGCACTCCTTCAGCCCAACCGTCAGGCCGCCGAGGCCGCGAAGGGGAGATTATTGGCGATGGGGTGCGAGATCGTGCCCGTCTTGCTGCGCGAGCTGCCTGCCAGTGACGCCCGCCGGTCGTGGGAGATCATCAACCTGCTTGCGAAGATCCGCGACCGCCGCGCGGTGCCGGCGGTGGCCGATTACTTGCACTCGCCCTACGGCGCACTCCGCGTCGCCGCCGCGCAGTGCCTGGGCGAGATCGGGGACCGCGCCGCGACCGAGCCGTTGTTGAACGCCATCGTGGACAACAAGCAGTCCGGCGCGCTGATCTGGATCGTGCAGGCCCTGGGGCGCCTGGGCGACCGCCGTGCGACGGACGCGCTGCTGCTCATCATGCAGGAGACGGAGTCGGCGGCGGTGCGCTACACGGCGATCGAGGCATTGGGGCAGCTTGGGGATGCGCGCGCCATCGAGCCGATCCGCTGCTACGTCAACGACGATTCCCACCACGTCCGCGCCCGTGCTGAGGTCGCCCTGCAACGCCTGACGTCGCAAATGGTCCCCGGCGGGGTCCCGCATGTGACCGCCGACCGGCCCTGATCCCCGCGCCGCTCGTCCCATACGCAGCCATCCGAACTCCCCGCCGGACCCGTTTACCGGCGGTTTTGCGTTTGGCCGCCCGTCGCCTGTTAGCTGATCGGGATCTCGGCCAGCGAGCGCACGCGCCGGGCGCCATCCGCCAGCGGCAGCGCCCCGAAGCGGTCGTCCCGGTCGACCAGCCAGCCCGGCAGCGCGCAGGCGGTGGCGAAGGCCAGATCGGACCAGGGATCGTCCCCGACCACCACGGCACACTCCGCCGTGATCGCCGGGAAGTGCACGATCAGGCGCTCCCACAGGCTGCGGTCGGGTTTTTTGCCCGCGCCCGGCAGCAGGTGCGGCCCCGTGACCGCGTCCACCAGGGCGTCGAGTCCCAGCGCGCGGGCATGGTCGGGGGTGCGCGGGTTGTTGGAGAGGATGATCGCCGTGTGGCCCGCCGCGCGGAGCGCCGCCAGGAAGGGGCGCGCGTCGTCAAAGAGGCGCGGCTGGTAGTCCGCCAGCGCGCTCTCAAGCAGCGCCTGCTGGAGCGAGGCGGGCCAGTTCATGCGCTCGAAGAAGGCGCGAACTACGGGTTGCAGGTCGTCGCTGTGGTTCGTCTGTTCCTGCGCCAGCAGCACGCTCTCACGCAGCGCGTCCGGGTCCACCGTCAGGCCGTGCGCGGCGATGAATGCGGGCAGGGCATGGCGCAGCCCCCACGTGACCGGCCCGAACGCCAGCGTATCGTCAAAGTCGATCAGCCACACCTGGCGCACAGCGCTTACCTTCCCTCGGCACGTGGGGCGGGCTGGCTCGTACGTCGCAGGCCGACGACCGCGTGTGGGTCATCGACCAGCGCGAGCGTGCGCTCATACTCCGCCTGTGCGTGTGCGGCGGTGTACTGCCCGGCGTAGTCGTATGCCTTCGAGGCCGCTGCCCCGCCGAAGGCCAGGTCGTCCAGGATGGCGCGCAGCACCGCGCGGCGCATGAACAGCGAGGGGTAGGGCAGGTAAAACAGCCGGAACGGGCCGCCCGCCACCAGCGAGATCGGGATCATCGAGCGCAGCTTCAGGTCGCCGTTCCGGTTCGTGCCCACGTAGAAATGCGGCACCGGGATGTCCGTGCCCAGCGCCGCCCGCGCGTAATAGCGGAACAGGGCGTCGTACATCTCGCGCATGTCGGTCGCGCCGCGCAGCGTCTCGTCCAGCTTCTCCCGCGCCTCCGGCGGCATCACGTCATGCGCCCGCCAGAACGAATAGAGCGGGATCGGCGCGATCTCCCAGATGACCTTGCGCCGGTCGGGGTGATAGTCCCACCCGTCCTGAAAGCGCCGGAGCCGCGCGCCAAGCTCGTGGATGGGTTGGGTCGGGGGCAGGTGCAGCAGCGTGTCGATCCCGACGAAGTACGGGTCTATCCCGTGCTCGCGGTAGAACCGGGTCGCCGTCTCACCGATCAGGCGCAGGGTGTAGTCGAGGATCACCTGCGTGTATTCCTCGCCGCGCTCGTAGAACGCCTGGTAGGAGAGCGGCGGGATGATCAGGTTCTGCCCGCCCAGCGCGAAGAAGTCCCCGACGAGCCGGAGGTACTGTCCCAGCGTGTAGTCGGCATAATCGGCAAAGTCGGTGATCTGGCCGGGGTCAGGCCGGTCCCGGTTGCGCTCCAGGATGTACGCCGTGCGCGTGCCGCCGATGGCGAAGATGCCGGTCAGCCCTTCGGGATACCGCGCCCTGATCCGCGCCGCGAACCGGGCATCATCCAGGTGTGCGGTGCCGGTCATTTGCCCTCCGCCGCTTGCAGCATGGCGCGCAGATCATCCACGAGCGACACGACGTCGATCGGCTTGGCAAGATAGCCGTCGAACCCGGCGCGGATGATGCGCTCCTCGTCCCCGCTCATGGCGTGGGCCGTCACCGCGATCACCGGGATGTCGCGCCACGCTGCGTTCGCCCGGATGAGCTTCAGCAGCTCGTAGCCGGTCATGCCCGGCATCTGGATATCGACCAGGACGAACGTCGGGGCCTGCTCGCGCATGTGTTGCAGGCATTCCTCACCGGACGAGGCCACCCGCGTGTGCGCGTTGTGGAACTCGAGCACCAGCTCCAGCACGCCGACGTTGTCCGGCTCATCGTCCACGATCAGCACGTCCCACTGCGAAGGATCGTTCACGTCACACCTGACCATCGACCTCATCCCGGCGCGAGTGGCTGGCCGGGGTCTGGGCTAGCCACAGCCGTCGTCCACGATGCATTGAAGGTACGGCACGATGCCGCTGACGTCAAATGGCTTCGGGATGAACCCGTCGAAGCCATGTTGCCCGGCTTGCTGCGTCACCCGGTTCGGGTGAAAGGCGGACGTTGCCACCAGTTTCGTCCCCGGCGCGACGCCGCTGGCCCGGATCCGCCTCGCAAGCTGGAACCCGTCCATACCGGCCAGCAGCAGCTCGATCACGACGACCGAGACGCGCGCCTGCTCCAGGTAACTGAGGGCCTCGGCCCCGCTTGTGACGATGTGATGCGGAATGCCATGATGGTTGAGGATCAACGCGAATATTTCCGCCAGATAGGGGTCATCGTCCACCAGCAACACGCTGAATTCAGGTGCGACCATCGGGCGTCGTGGCTCCTGTCTCAAGGAATTCACTTAGCTCGTCCACAGCAGGGATCTTCTGCGCCGGTGCCCGATAGTGGCGGGGCAGCGTGACGGTAAACGTGGAGCCGCTGTTCGGTACTGACTCCACCTGCAGCGTGCCGCCGAGCATTTCGACCAGCCGCTTGGTGATCGCCAGACCGAGGCCGGTGCCTTTATGCCGGCGCTTCAGGCTGCCATCGACCTGGTGAAACGGGTCGAAGATGGCCTCCTGCGCCTCCGGTTCGATCCCGATGCCGGTGTCCTCGACGGCCATCACCCACTGGTCGTCGGCCTCCGACCACACGTGGACCGTCACACCGCCCTGATCAGTGAACTTGATCGCGTTGCTGAGCAGGTTGACCACGATCTGCTCCAGCTTGCGGCTGTCGCTGATGATCAGCGCGGGCGCGGAGTCGGACGTCTGCACCCGCAGGCTGATCCCTTTCTCCTCGGCCAGCCCGCGCAGGTTTTCGACCACGTCCTCGATCACGCTGGTGGGGTTCAGCGGCGCGGCATACACCTCCACCGAGCCGGATTCGACCTTCGACAGGTCGAGGATGTCGTTGATCAGCGCCAGGAGGCGGCGCGCGTTGTGCTGGATGTGGCCGAGCAGTTTTCGCTGCTGGTCGGTGAAGCTGCCCACCATCCCGGCCAGCATCGCCTCGTCGTAGCCGATGATCGCGTTGAGCGGGGTGCGCAGTTCGTGGCTGGTGTTCGCCAGGAACTGCGACTTGGCCCTGTCGGCGTCTTCGGCACGGTGGCGGTCGGCCTCCGCCTGCATCCGCGCGATGTCTGCCTGGCGCTTGGCGTCCTCGGCCTCGGCGATCGAGCGGTGCATCTCGGCCAGCCGCGCGTCGAATTCCACGCGAAGCTGGCGCAGCAGGATGCCCTCGAACAGCATCAGCAGGAGGAGCGGCGCGATCATCCCCTCAGGCTGTAACCCCACCACCTCGAAATCGCCCATGGGGATCGCGAAGTGGGCCACCGCATACGCCGCGACGCCCAGCACGCTCACCGGCAGGATGCGGCTGGTCGGCAGGACCACCGCCGCGATCACGGGCAGCATGAGGAAAATCGGGATGCTGAGGAAGATCCCGGCGATCGATCCGTTCTGGCGTGAGAGCAGCACGACGCCGCTGGCGCCCGAAAGCGCGAAAATGACCAGCAACCACCCCGCTGCGACCAGATACCCCCCGGCCAGCGCGCGGGCGGCGACGATGCAGAGCAGCAGACCGTAAATGTGAAGCGTCGGAAATGAAACCAGGCCCCATTTATCCTCGAAGACGAGGATCGATGCCAGGAAGCTCGCCACGACAAGCATCAGCAGGATCGCAACGGCGTGGCGCAGCACGCGCTCCCGGAATGCGGCGTCACGATCCGACGCTTGAGGCGTTGTCCACCGGACAGCACGCGCGCGCATGCTTGAGGAAGCGTCTCGCGCTCGTCGCAATGTTCCGGCTCTCCTCACAGGAGCATGGTCGTATAGCTGTACAGCGCGCCCAGGACTGCGGCTTTGACAGGTCCGGGCGGATAGTACAGGCTCTTGCCGATCCAAAGCGGAGGGTGCTGGCGCCCTGGGAGGTTCTTCCATAAGTACTCGGCTGCCGCATCCAGCAAGTCGCGATCGATACGTGCGACGTTGGCGTGCCAGTACAGCAGTGCTTCCAGGCAGTAAGCCGTTTCCTCTGCGGTGGATGTCCCCAGGTAGCCCCAGCCCCCGTCGTCGTTCTGGGTCCGCAGGATCCACTTCAGACGGGAATATGCCAGCTCGTCGTCAACGCCATGCAGCGCGTTGACGGCCACGCCGCTGACATAGTAGGGCGAGGCATGCCACTTGTCCCACCAGTAGGAGCCGTTGTCATCGAACCTGTGCAGGACGTCCACTATCTTGGACACCCACGCGCGATAGTTGCGCTCGTCCTGGCACGTTCGGAGCGCGGCCAGCAGGCGCACATGGGCGCTGAGGGCCGGGTTGGTTTCCTCCGGGTAGCACAAAAAATGATCTTCGGCCTCGTAGTAACCGAATACGTCGGAGCTGACGTCATAGCCTCCCCAGTTGAGGACGGTGAAGCTGGCAGACGTCACGTCCAGGTCTTTGACGGCGAAGTGGCTGGAGTAGCTGACGCCGGTGACGGGGGACCACTGCTCCCACAAGTGGCTCAGCAGCCGCCGGACCTGGGGCATCTCAGGCGTGACCGCACCGGCGAGCCGCAGGTGGTTGATCGACCATGCTATCTCAAACAGGTCGATGGGTGTAACGGCCGGGATCGATCCGTCCTCTTGCTGAACCGACTTGAGATACTTGGAGGTCGCCATGACGGCGTGTGGAGCCTCAAGCGAATAGGCTGCCGTGGCCGCGGGCGATGATGAGACGGACCCGTTTTCCTCAAGGACGCGGTCGGTTTCCTGGACGGCTTTGCGCAGCCCTTCCAGCGAGAAGGTGAGCGTGTTCTTGCGCCAGTCTCGCTGCGGGCTGTTCAGCAGCCGCTCCACCTTGCGGTGGTAGGCGCTGGCGTACCGGATCGGGGGTGAGGGCACGTCGAGGCCGAGGCTGGCCGCGTCATTCGCGAGCGCGGCGGAGAGGATCGGGAAGCCGATCGTGTCGCTGTCGTCGCGTCCCAGGCGGCCCACGATCTTCCACAACGCCTGCTCGCCGCGCTGCACGCGCCGCTCGTCGCGTGGGTCGGCCCGCACCTCGCGCAGCGCGACGATCGCCGCCAGCGTTGAGATGAAGCGGTCGTGGTACTGGACCAACCGGCCCCCCCACGTCCCGTCCTCGTACTGGTTGTGGCGCAGCCATTCCAGGGCGGCCTCGGTCTGCGAGCCGTTGTAGCGCGGTGCGAGCCGGGCGACCCAGGCGGTGTCATACGCCACGCCGCGCACATGGCCTTCACCGAGCTGCGTGAGAAAAACGTCGATCTCGTCTTCAAGCGTCGCCTGACGCAGCGTAGCAAGCTCAGGACTGATCATGGGGTTCCGCTCTGCTCAAGGACCGTTCGGCACGATCGTAACGCTATGCGGACGATGGTTGGCAGGGAGCAGGCGCAGCGCGCGGCCCTCCCGGGACGATGTCATATTATAGCCGACCCTGGCTCTTCGCAACCCGGCGCCGGGGGAGGGCGCGGGCCACATGGCGGCGCCTTCCAGGTGGTCCTACGCCTGCCCGCGCTCGGCATGATCGCTCGACGTGAATCGCATACGACCAAGCCCTCCCGGTACTGTGTGATGCCGGGAGGGCCGGGGTGACTGTCCTACAGCGGCTGGGGCGCGCTACCGTGCCAGCCAACCGCCATCGACGGGCACGATCGCGCCGTGCATGTAGCGGGCGGCGTCCGACGCCAGGAACACCACGACGCCCTTCAGGTCGTCCGAGACGCCCCACACCCCCGCCGGGATGCGGTCCAGGATGGCCTGGTTGCGGACGGGGTCGGCGCGCAGCGGGGCGGTGTTATCGGTCGCCATGTAGCCGGGCGCGATCGCGTTGACGTTGATGCCTTTCGCGGCCCACTCGTTGGCGAGGGCGCGCGTCAGGCCCGCGACCGCGCTCTTGGCGGCGGTGTAGGACGGCACCAGGATGCCGCCCTGGTACGACAGCATCGACGCGATGTGGATGATCTTGCCGCCGCCCTGTTGGACCATCACGCGGGCGGCTGCCTGCGTCAGGAAGAACAGCGCGCGCAGGTTGATGTCGATCACCTCGTCCCAGTCGGCTTCGGTGTATTCCAGCGCGGGCGCGCGCCGGATGATCCCCGCGTTGTTGACGAGGATATCCAGGCGGCCCAGCTCGCTCACCACCTGCTGCACGTGTGCCGCGAGGTCCTGCGGGGTGGCGCGCAGCAGGTCGGCCTTGATATTCAGGAAGCGCCGGCCCGTCGCTTCGACGAGGACGCGCGTCTCGTTGCAGTCCTCGGTGCGGTTCAGCCCGGCGATGTCGGCGCCCGCTTCGGAGATCGGAAGAGCACACGTCTGAACTCCAGTCACGAGATTCCATC